>JBGOYP010000006.1:0-23794 GCA_041479785.1 Candidatus Aminicenantia bacterium
CGCTGAACCCCTGTCCTCATTTGAAGCTCAAATGAGGGCAAACTCCCCGGCGGTTGCGCGTTCAAGGGAGCATCTTTATTAATCCAAGATAGTTGCGAGACGCGCAACTAGGTCAGCGAAGCCAAATAGGCTTTTTTAAGAGTATCCCCCCGAACCCCTTGGCGCAACGCCTCAAGTGCGAGAATTTCCTCCGGGGCGATGTTTCCTAGATTGACATTCGGTCCAAAGCGCAGGATCAGGTCCTGCTGTTGATTTTTGAGGGGGGCTTCCCAGATCAACACGGACGGATCGGCCACGCCCGCCACGATGAGTTCCATTTCGTCCGTTCGGGTTTTCCCGTCCTTATCGAAGATGCCGACGCCTTTACCCGCCTCGCGCGCTTCGATGATGACTTTGAGCGCGCCGTGTTCGACGTCCTCGCCGATGAGGTCATGAAGCCACGACACCGGAACGGCTTCGGCGGGGTCCTTCTTCCCGACCTCGGTGATGACTTTGAACCCGGCGTCGAGGCTCTTCTTTATGACGGCGGCCCGGGTCGGGCGGTCGATCTCGATCGTCCCGTCCGAAACTTCGACGGCGGAAAATCCGAGGTCTTTCGCCCGTTTCAAGTAGGCGTCGACCGCCCTCTGCCAGACGGCCACCTCGAGAAATGTCCCCCCCGGCATGACATCGACGCCCCGCGCGACGATCTCGGCGTTCTTCGTCCGAAGGAGGGTCTGGTCATAGAACGCGGACGTCCCGAACGTGAGCTTGATGACGTCGATATAATCCGCCGCGACATCGAGCAGGTCTTCGAGGGCGTGGGGTCCGACGCCTTTGTCGATCACCATCGTCACACCGGCGGACCTCGGTTTCGAACTCCGTCCGGGAACGGGCATCCGGATCACGCCGTTCCAGGCCTTCGGATCGCGCCTGCGAGTTGATTTCGTCATGGGAGAGTCTCCTTCACATCTGGCTTTCGGTCAAATCGCCCCAGCATTGCGCGGGATTGGAAAGGACGGCCACCGCCGTTCGGGTCGCGGGATGGGCGATGAGCGATACGGCCGCGTGCCATCTCGCCGCGGCGAGCCCGGATGAATCAAAGCCCGGAATGGCGAGCGCATCATAAAGAACGAACGTTTCGGCGACTTTTTGAGAAATGTTGTCGAAGACGGCCTTGGCCGACGTCCGCCGGTCGTCCATCGGCGTCGCGACGAATCCCGGGCGGCCCGCCTCGATGCGGGGAAAGATCAGGACGATGTCCGGGCTGGAAAGAATGTCTTGAACGCTTTGATGGCGGCCGAGGTCGAGAGCGATCTTTTTCCGCCAAATCTCGTCTCCGGTGAGACGCGCGACATCGGGCGGACAGAATTGCGGAAAATCCTGGATGAGCGTTCCCAAACGGACGTTATCGACCAGCGAGCCCTTGAACCAGGCCACGCCCCGCTTCTCGAACCGAAAATGAACGGTTTCCGTAGAAAACAGCCCGAGCCCCCGGGTCAGGCCACTCAGAAGATAGACCGTTTTTCCGCTCCCCGCGCCCCCGGCGACGACATAGAGCGTGTGTCGCCGCTCATCGTACAGGCCGGCGGCATGGAAGCTGAAGACGGCGTGCCGGAGTTCCAACAGAAAAAGGACAAACCTGTAAAGAAAACCCTGGTTGCCCCAGAGGCCGTATCGAAGGTCAGAGGCCTTTCGTTCGGCGGCCAGCAAAGGCCCGCGGAAACGGGCCGTTCGGCCGGCCCGTCGATAGAGCCATCCGGAGGAAGGCGTCTGTTCGAGGACGATCGTTCCGTCGAATCCGCGGCCGTAGGGAACGGCTAGGACGTTCCGAAAATCGGTGAGGAGAGACGGAACCTCGACTTTCAACGGAAATTGCGGCAGTAACCGGGGCGAGTCGGCTTCGACGCCGACTGTCGCGTTGAGGATCCGCAAGCCGGTCCGGTGCGTCATGAATTGCGTCCACAAAAGACTTCTCATCATACATGAACGTCCTCAAAAAATAAAATTATGGTAACAAATTCGTTCGACGGAGCGTATTAGAGTATGAATGCCTCAGAGAAAAGCCTAGACTCGGCATGAAAGTTGCTGTTCCTATCGGTGAATTCAGGAAATATCGCTCCGCCGGGAGCTTCAAACCGTATATATGGAAAGTTCGTTTACATGGGGAGTAAAGAAATGAGGAGTTTCTTATGACCGCGGCCGTTCGGACCGTTTCCGCTTTCGGCCTCGCGCTCGCCTTGATGCTCGGATGTTTTGGGGGGGCGAGCGCTCAAACCGGACCGGCGGATATCGAAGCCTTGAAAAAAACCGCTCCCAAGGTCTACATCGACTGTTCGATATGCGATATCGAATACATCAAGACCGAGATCACGTTCATCAATTACGTTCGCGACCGCAACGAAGCCGAAGTCCATATCCTAATTACGACCCTCCAAACGGGAAGCGGAGGACGGGAATACACCTTGGCCTTCATGGGCCAAAACGCCTTCGGCGGCCTGGACGACACGGTCAAATATTTTTCGAACACGACGGACACGGACGATGACGTCCGGAAGGGCTTGGTCGGAGCCTTGAAAAAGGGGTTGATGACCTACGTTGTTCGGAGGCCGATCGCCCGCCGGATGGTCGTGAATTATGCCGAAGAGAATAAGCCCGCGCCGGGCGCCGACAAATGGGACTCCTGGATCTTCAACCTGAGCGGCGACGGCTATTTCAGCGGCGATAACGTTTATACGGACCATTCCTTCGGACTCAACGCTTCGGCGAACCGGGTCACGCCCGACCTCAAGGTTCGTTTGGGATTATCCGCTTATTTCAACAAGAATCGCATCCTGTATGAAGACGAGACGATCACGAGCACGCAAGAAAATTATTCCGCCTCGAGCCTTGTTGTGAAGTCGCTCGGGGAGCATTGGTCGGCCGGAGTATCCTTCAACGCCGATTCCTCGACGTACAGTAACATCCATTCCCGGTTTATACCCGCGCCGGCGGTCGAATTCAACGTTTTTCCTTATTCGCAATCAACCCGACGTCAGCTGTGTTTCCTTTATCGGTTGCAGTTCGAAATCACACGATATCGGCAAGAAACGATCTATTTCAAGCTCCGCGAGAACCTCTGGAAGGAGTCCCTTTCGGTGACGCTCAACCTCAAGGAAAAGTGGGGGGTCGTCAGCGCCTCGTTCTCCGGCTCCCATTATTTCCAAGACATGAGCAAATACCGCCTCAGCGCGTTCGGTACGGTCCAAGTCAACCTCGTCAAAGGGTTGAACGTCTTTGTCCTCGGAGGCGGGTCGCGCATCCATGACCAGCTCAGCCTCGTCGCCGGGGAGGCCTCCCTTGAGGAGATTCTCCTCCAACGTCGCCAGCTCGCGACGTCCTACAGCTATTTCGCATCGTTCGGCATAAGCTACACGTTCGGTTCGATCTTCACCAACGTCGTCAACCCGCGATTCGGCCGTTCAGGGAGCGGCGGAGTCAGCATCATCATCGATTGAGGACCGCGCTATGACCATAACGATTAAGAAAACAATCTTGACAGCGGCTCTCTTGACGCTCAGCGCCGTTCTTCTGCTCCCAGGGATCGGTCTCAGCCAGACACCGGACGGAGCTAAAAAAGGCGCTCCCCGGATTTATCTCGATAGCCCGACCGTACCGCCCGGACCTCTCCAAGCCGAGATCGGGTTCGTTTCCTTCGTGGCCTCGATCTCGGAGGCGCAAGTCATCGTCCGCATCTCCGCCCGCGACACCTCCGACGGAACGGAATACGAACTGACCCTGACCGGACAGAACGAGTTCGCCGGGATGAACGACACCCTCAAAGTCATGCCCGATAACGGCGAAAAAACGGAAGACCTCCAGAAGGACCTCGTCCGAACGCTCAAACTGTCGTTAATGCGCTATGTCACCAAAACAGAAATCGCTAGCCGGGTGAGCGTCTCGTTCCTGGACCAGGTCAAACCCACCGCGGTCGTCGACCCCTGGAACTTCTGGGTCTTCAGCCTGAACGTCGACGCTTTTCTGAGCGGCGAGGAGACCTACCAGAGCCAGTATTGGATGGCAAGCATCTCTGCAAACAGGGTCACGCCCCAATGGAAAATCAGGACGAGCCTGAACGCAAACCGGGACAAGAGTGTTTTTTCGGTCGGGGATTACAATTACTCGAGTATTTACGAAAGCGAAAGCTTCAGCGGAGAGGTCGTCCGGAGCATCAGCGATCACTGGTCGGTCGGCGCCTTCATGGATATCAGCTCCTCGACCTATTCCAACATCAAGCTGGGCTTCACGCTGGCCCCGGCCATCGAATACGACGTCTTTCCATACTCCGAATCGACGAAGCGCCAGCTCCGGATCCTCTATCGGGTCGGAGCGACCGCCGTCCGCTACCGGGAAATGACCATCTACGACAAAATGAGAGAAACGCTGTGGAGCGAGTCTCTGTCCGCGGCCCTCGAACTCAAGCAGCCGTGGGGAACGATCAGCACCACCCTGACAGGATTTCACTATTTCCACGACTTCCGCAAGAATCGACTGACGCTCAACGGCGAAATTTCTCTTCGTGTTTTCAAAGGCCTCAACTTCAACATCCGTGGCGGCGGCTCGCGCATTCACGACCAGCTCTCGATCGCCAAGGGCGAGGCCTCCTTGGAAGACGTCCTCTTGAGGAGGCGGCAGCTCGAGACCGGCTACAATTATTATTTCAGCGCCGGGATCAGCTTTACGTTCGGTTCGATCAACAGCAACGTCGTCAATCCCCGCTTCAACTCAGGGAGTTCGGTCTCGATCTCCTTCTAAAATCGGCCCGGGGTCTCAACCGGCGAGCGCCGGGGCGCTATTCCTAATCGGGTTTTGACATCCGCTCCGATTTGAATATGATAGCTCTCTTAGCCGCGTCAAGCGGCGATGTCCATGCGTCCCGTCGCAACGTCTCGAACCGCCCGTCGTAAAACGTCCCTATTCCTTAAAAATTATGGGAGGAGGCCTATGCGATTCCGTCAACGTCTGGTTCTTACCTTGTGCCTATTCGCGTTATCGGCCTTGGCCTGGTCGTCGGCCGCGGATGTCGGCCCGACCTACGCCATCCGCAATGCCAAAATCGTAACCGTTTCGGGGCCGATCTTCGAAAAGGGAACGATCATCATTCGGAACGGCCTGATCGAGGCGATCGGACCGGCCGAAAAAACCGCTGTCCCGGAGGACGCGGAGGTCATCGAGGCCGAAGGCTTATGCGCCTATCCCGGTCTCATCTCAGCGCACACCAACCTGCTGCTCGAAGAACCTCAGGCTCCCGCGCCGGGACAGGGGACCGCACGACTGGCGATGGGACAAACTACGGCGCCGCCGCTCGACCCTAAAGATGCCCTCGAACCGTGGCCCTACAGACTCCTGAAGCCGAAAAAGGCGACTCTCGACAGTTTTCTTAAAGCCGGCTTCACGACCGTGCTCGTCGCTCCCAATCGCGGCATATTCCAGGGACAAAGCGTTATCGTAGACCTCAACGGCGAGGCGCCGGAATCCATGGTGTTGAAACATCTGGCCGCCTTGCATATCAACCTGACGACCAATCGGGGCGGCGGATACCCATCAAGCCTCATGGGCACGATCGCCTATATCCGACAGTCCTTCATGGACGCCGATTACTACGCGAACGCCCAAGCCGTGTACGCAAAGAACGTCAAGGGGATGAAACGCCCTGAATTCGACCCCTTCCTGGAAGCCCTCGTGCCGTATATCCGGGACAAGAAACCGGTCATCATCCAGTGCAACAACGCCGAAGACATCAAACGCGCCATTAAAATTGTCGAGGAGTTCAAACTCAACGCAATGCTGTCCCACGCCAACGAGGCCTGGCGGGACGCCGCCGGGCTCAAGAAAACGCCCCTCCCACTGCTCGTCACGCTGGATTTCCGGCCGCCGGCCGGAAGCCAGTACATCACCCAGGGCGAGGATCTGCGGAAAAAAGCGGAGGCCGAAATTTATCCGGCGAACCCGGCCAATCTGGCCAAAGAAGGGATCGCCTTCGCCTTGACGACGCTCGGCCTGAGCGACGGGTCGGCCGCCCTCAAGAACATCCAGAGCGCGATCAAGGCCGGCCTGCCGAAGGAGGTTGCCCTTAAGTCGCTGACCCTCCAGCCGGCCCAATATTTGGGCCTTTCCGCTCAGGTCGGCAGCCTGGAGCCGGGCAAGATCGCGAATATTCTCTTGACCAAGGGCGAGTTGTTCGACGAGAAGACCCAGGTCGACAAAGTCTTCGTGGACGGCGTCCTGTGGAAATTCTGAGGAGATCCCCGATGAAGAAAATGCTCAAGACCATCGGACTCGGCGTCCTCCTGGGGGCTCTGGCGGCGTGGCCTGTCTTTGCCTCCGGAGGAAGCCTCCTGATCAAGAACGGCACAATCCTGACCGTGACGAAAGGTGTGATCGCGAAGGGCGATCTCCTCGTCGTTGACGGCCTGATCAAACAGATCGGTGAAAACCTCCAAGCGCCGGCCGGCGTCCGGGTCATCGACGCCGCCGGCAAATTCGTCCTGCCCGGGATCATCGATTCCCATACCCATATCGCCATCGCCGGAACGAACGAAGGGTCGGAAGCGATCACCCCCGAAGCGGATGTCGGCGCGGTCGTGAACGCCGACGATACGGCCATCCTGACGGCCCTCAGCGGGGGCGTGACGATGGTCCACACCATGCACGGCAGCGCGAATCCGATCGGGGGCCCCAACGTCGTCCTGAAAATGAAATGGGGGAGGCCGTCCGAAGAGTTGATCGTCCACGACGCCCTGCGGACGCTCAAGTTCGCTCTCGGCGAAAACGTCAAGCAGTCGAGCCGGACGATTCTGCCGGGCGGGCCTCCGCCGCGCTATCCCCAGACGCGAATGGGGACGAACGCCATCATCCGCCGCGAGCTCGCCCGGGCTAAGGACTATATGGAAGAATGGGACAGGTACACGAAGCTCAAAGCCTCAAAAACTCCGCCGCCGACCCTCCTTCCGCCCCGGAAGGACCTTCGTCTGGAGACACTCGCCGACCTTTTGCGGGGGAAAATGGTGGCTCGGTGCCACGACTATCAAGCCACCGAAGCCCTGGAATTCATCGGCCTGGCCAAGGAGTTCGGGTTCAAAGTCCAGGCGTTCGAACACGCCTGGGAGGCGTACAAGATCGCCGACGAGCTTGCCCGGCAAAAAATCGGGATCTCGGTCTTCGCCGACAGCTGGGCTTACAAAATGGAAGCGGCCGAAGGTATTGCTTACGACGCCGGCTATTGTGCGAAGAAAGGGGTCCTCGTCTCGATCAACTCGGACAGCGGCGAGCGCATCCGGCGCCTTTTCAACGAGGCGAGTAAGACCATGAAATACGGCGGCTTGACGGAAGACGAGGCGCTCCGCCTGGTCACGATCAACCCCGCCATCCAGCTCGGCGTCGAGAAAATCGTCGGCAGTCTCGAAGTCGGAAAGCAAGCCGATATCGCCGTCTTCAACGAACATCCGATGAGCGCCTATGCGCGGTGCGACATCACGATCGTGGACGGCGACGTCTATTTCGACCGCGCCCAGTATCTCAAGGACAAAGAGGATGCCGCCAAAAAAGCCCAGGATGCGAAAAAGGGAGGCCGGCCATGATCAAGCGGACGGCTCTTAGCGCACTTCTGATTCTCGGCATCGCGGCCGGCTCGTCGTTTGGCCAGGCCACGTCGGGCAAGGTCATCGTTCTCCAGGGCGCGCGAATCATCCCCGTCGTCGGCGAAGAGGTCGACGGCGGGACGATCGTGATCAAGGATGGCAAGATCGCCGCGATCGGCAAGTCGGTCACCATCCCGGCCGGAGCGGACCTCGTGGACGCTCGTGGACTTCGAGCTTACCCCGGGATGATCGACAGCTATAGTTTCCTCGGCCTTCAGGAAATCACGGGCGTCAACGAGACCGTGGACAACCGCGAGATGGGACGGATCAACCCCCAAGTCTGGGCGATCGAGGCCCTCCGCTACGACTCGATGCATATCCCGATTTCCCGGTCGAACGGCATAACCGCCGCCCTGGTCGCGCCCACGGGCGGTCTCATCTCCGGCCGGAGCGTCCTGATCAAGCTCGACGGATGGACGAACCGCGAGATGGTCATCAAAAACCCGGCGGCGCTTCAAATCGAATTTCCCGGCATCCGGGGCGGGCGGGGCGGTTTCGGCGGCGGCCAACGCGGCGGTGGTGTGGGCGCGGCGGACGCGTCCCGCCTGATCACCGAACTGAAAGAGCTGTTCGCCGAGGCGCGGGCTTATGAAAAAAGAAAAGTTTTCGCCCAGAAGAACCTGATGCTAGCTCGTCCCGCGTTTGACGAAACCTCGGAAAACCTCCTGCCCATCCTCAAGGGTGAGGTGCCGGCCATGATCTCGGTCCATGCCGACCGGGATATCCGGACGGTCCTCCAATTCATCAAGGACGAGAATCTTAAAGCGATCTTTTTCGGCGCCGAACAAGGCTGGAAAGTCGCCAGCGAAATCAAGGCGGCCAACATCCCGGTGATCATCGGGTCGCTCTACGATATGCCGCCGGTGTGGGATGACGGCTACGACCAGCTCTTCATGAACCCCGTCCTTCTCCACCGCGCCGGCGTCAAGATCGCGTTCTCGTCGGCGAGCGCGACCGCGGCCAAGGACTTGCCCTATCACGCCGCCAAGGCCGCGGCCTTCGGCTTGGACCGCAAAGATGCGCTCAAGGCCGTGACGATCTATCCGGCCGAAATTTTCGGCGTGAGTCCAACGATGGGCAGCCTCGAGATCGGGAAGGCAGCTAATATTGTCCTCGCCGATAACGACATTCTCGAGACCCGAACAAACATCAAGAAAGTCTACATCGACGGCAAGGAGTGTGACCTCTCGAACCGCTACACCGAACTCCTCGATAAATTCAAAAAGAGATGAGTCCGACCGCGCGCTTTCGGTCCGGGGTGGTTCGCTCTCGACGACGTCTTCGGACCACGCGCCTCGAAAAAAGGAGGAATGGAGATGAGACGAAACTACTCACGCCGTGATTTTCTCCGGACCGGGCTCGCGGCGGGAGCCGCGACAATCGCCGGCGCCGGTAAAGGGCTGTATGCTGTGACCATGCCGCTCAGCGGGCCGGCGGCGGGCGGCCTGCGCGTCATTTCCTCGGGAAACGGGATCCGGGCGACCGAGAAAGCCATGAACCTCCTGAGAAAAGGGGCCGACCCGCTCGACGCCGTGATCGCGGGTGTCAATATCGTCGAAGACGACCCGAACGACATGTCCGTCGGATTCGGCGCCCTTCCGAACGAGGAGGGCGTGGTCGAGCTTGACGCCTCGGTCATGTACGGCCCGACGCACACCTCGGGCGCCGTCGCCGGGATCCAAAATATCAAGAATCCGTCCAAAGTCGCGCGCCTCGTTATGGAGAGGACCAAACATTGCCTGCTCGTCGGAAAAGGGGCCCTGAAATTCGCCCTGGCTCACGGGTTCAAGGAAGAAGACCTTCTGACCGACAAAGCCCGCGAAGCCTGGCTGCAATGGAAGGAAACGCTCTCGGATAACGACAACTGGCTTCCGCCGAAGGTGAACCGACTCCCGGCCGACCTCCAGCCGGTCGTCATGACCCACGGGACGATCAATTGCCTGGCCATCGACGCCAACGGGACGATCGCCGGCGTGACGACGACGAGCGGATTATCCTGGAAGATTCCCGGCCGTATCGGGGACTCTCCGATCATAGGCGCCGGGCTCTACGTGGACAACGCGGTCGGCGCGGCGGGATCGACCGGGCTCGGCGAAGCGAACATCCGGACCTGCTCAAGTTTTCAAGTCGTCCAAGCTATGGCCCAAGGGCTGTCGCCGGAGCAAGCGTGCCTAAAGACCCTGGAAAAGATCTCCGAAAAGGCAAAGCTCTGGCCCGCCGCCCTGCAGCTCCTCGGCCCGGACGGACGTCCCAATTTCGGCCTGAATTTCTATGCGCTCAACAAGAAAGGGGAATTCGGGTCGGCCACGATGTGGAAAAGCTCCAACTTTGCGGTCCACGACGGCGCCAAGAACGAATTGCGGGAGTGCGCGTATCTCTATAAAAAATAGCCGCGCGCGTGAAGGCCGGTGTCAGGGGGAGAGTTCGTCGTCCTCCAGAATAAGGACGCGGAATCCGTCCTCATACAGCCGTTGGGCGAGTTTGTCCGCCGCGGCCCGGTCAGCCGCCCGGAGGCGGACGCGGTAATAAACCTGGTTCGGCGTCCGAAATTCCGCGATATAGACGCTCCGATAGGACATCTTCAACCTGGTCTCGAGGACCACCGCATTCTTTTTATCGATAAACGACCCGACCTGGACGGAATATCTCGGCACGGACGGGACAGAACGCGGGCCGTTCAAGACTTCGAGCCTGATCGGGATGACGCCGATTCCGACCATATCCAGGAGGCGCGCGGCGGCATACGACAGGTCGATGATCCGGTCTCCGACGAACGGCCCCCGATCATTGATCCGAACCACGACCGAGCGGCCATTGTTCAAATTTGTGACCATGACGCGCGTCCCGAAGGGCAGCGTCTTATGGGCGGCCGTCATATCGAACATGTCGTAGATTTCCCTGTTCGATGTCGGTTTCCCATGAAAATCCGGCCCGTACCAGGACGCTTCTCCCGTCTGGAGGCCCCCTCGGTTTGAAAAAGGTTTGCGGGGGACACAGGACGTCATGGCCACGACGATCGACAGAGATACGACGGCCGCTTTAAAACGAAGGTCCGGTTTCCGCAGATTCATGACACGGCCTTATTGTGCCAGGTCGCTGGCCCTTTCGCAATCGCCGGACGCGATGATTCCCGCCGGCATTTTGAGGGGCGAAACATCACCCCGGGCGATGAGACCGACCGCGTTCGGACGTCCCCCTTTTCTCGCAGGGGTCGTTCACGTAAAATGGACGGGTCCGGCGAATCGATGAAAAAAGCGGCATGGTTCCTTCCCGCCCTCGGCTATTATAGTCTACTCTTTTATCTCTCGTCGCGGTCGAGCTTCCCTGTCCGGGAACCTTTCTCAGGATTCGACAAATTGGTCCATGGCGCTGAATTCGCCGGCCTCGGCATTCTCCTGACCTTCGGGTTCGTTAAAATCGGTCGCCGTCGGGCTCGATGGACCGGAGCGTATTCGCTCGGAACGGGAATCCTTCTCGGCCTGTCGGACGAACTTCATCAAGCGTTTGTCCCTCTCCGGACGCCCGACCTCGGCGACGCGGCCGCCGACGCCGCCGGAGTCGCCCTGGGCGTATGTTTGTTTTTTATCCTCGAGCGGTGGGCGAAGCAGAAAAAGGCCGGGCCTACGCCTGATGATTCCGAATAAAAACCGAGAGTCTTCGTTTCAGGACCGCCGCCGCTTGGCCGACGTCGGAGCACATCGTGAACAAGGCGGCGTCCTCGGCCAAAATCGTGCCCCGTTTGATCATCTCGTCGAAATTCAGAATATCTCGCCAATATTCTTCGCCATAAAGAAGGACGACGACCTCGCCCCGCGAGATCTTTCCCGTCTGGACTAGGGTCAGGGTCTCAAAAAGTTCATCCAGCGTTCCAAATCCGCCGGGGAACGCGATGACCGCCCGGGCCCGGGAAATGAGCCAGAATTTTCGCATGAAAAAATAATGAAAGACGAAGGCCAACTCCGGGGAGATGTAGGGATTGGGGCATTGCTCCTGGGGGAGCGAAATGTTCATCCCGATCGTTCGTCCGCCGGCCCGGACCGCGCCCCGATTGGCCGCTTCCATAATCCCGGGTCCGGCTCCTGTGCAGATCACGAAATTCTTGCCTTTGGGTTTCAACGGGATGGCCCATTTGGCCAATCGGAAGGCCAGCTCCTCCGCCTCCCAGTAATAGCGGTGGAGCGACGAGGCCGTATCTTCGGGAAGGATGCGGGACGAGCCGAGAAAAAGAATCGTATTATTGACCTTCTGCCAACACAGCCGGGCTTCGGGCTCGAGGTATTCGCTCAGGATCCGGATGATCCGCGCTTCAGGAGAATTCATGAATTCGACGCTCGTGTAAGCTTTGTCCGGGGTTTTGGGCTCGCTCATGATCACCTCGACGAAAGAGAGCCATTCTATCCTAAAGGCGTTTTGACTTCAACGGAACGCTATGATATCTATTAGGGCCTGATGGAAAGGAAAAAGACGGGATGCCCCATGCCTTGTCCCACCTTACGACCCTGACTTATCCTGGCCGGCTGATCATCCTCGGGCGGGACCCCGCGGACGCATTCAATATCGTCGTGTATGCCATCACGGGACGTTCTCCCTCGAGTCAGGCGAGACGGCTCGTCCGCGATCGGGACACGATTTGGACGCGACCGACCGACCCCGAAATCCTGAAGACCGGGAATCCCGACCTCCTCGTCTATCCGGCTGTGATCATGGGACGGAGGATCGCCGTCAGCAACGGAAAACAGACGTCGGACGTTTTTTCGTCGAACGCCGGAAGCGCCTTGAGGGCGCTTGACGCGGGCTTGGAGCCCTGGTCGTACGAACCCGACGCGCCGATTTATACGCCGCGCATCAGCGGCTGCATTCTGGACACAAACAGCGCCGGGCTCGCCCTCCTCCGCCGCTCCGAAGGCGGTAAGACGAACCGCTCGTTCTTCGAATTCCCCTTGGAAGCCGGACGCGGCAAAATGATCGCGACCTATGCGGGCGAGAACCGGGACCCGCTCCCGTCTTTCCGCGGCGAACCGTTGGACCTTGAACTCGGGGAAAAAACGGCACAAGCCGCGGCCGAGGCCGTCTATGCCGCGCTCGGTCCCCGCGAGGCCGAGAAGGATTTCCGCGTCGCGGTCGCCTGTGTGTTTGCCGAGGCCGGCAGCATGTCCCGGGCCGAGGTCGCGATCTTGAATCGGAACGAAAGGAAGAGCGAATGACGAAGGACAGGTCCGACTCGGCGCGCAGACAGTATTTCGCTAAAGTCAAAGAGGATTTCCCGGAAATCCTGCCGGTCGGCGACCAGACCTTTCTCAAACGGCTCCCGATGCGATACGGCGAGAACCCGGGCTATCCGGCCGCCTTCTACATCGAAGAGAAGGCCTCCGGCCCGAATATGGCGACGATGCTCGTTCTCCAGGAAGGGAGCAAAGGCTTGGGCTATATCAATGTCGGCGATATGGACCTCGGTCAACGTCTTGCCCGAAAACTGACCCAGGTTTATCCCGGCCGTCACGTCGCCGTCCTCATCAAACACGAGATGCCGAGCGGTGTCGCTCTCGGCGCGTCGCCCGTCGAAACCTTCGAAAAAGCGTGGGCCAGCGACTCGCTCTCAAACTTCGGCAGCGTGGACGTCTTCAATTTCACGGTGGATGCCGAGCTGGCCCGACTTTTAGTCGAAGGCCTTCGCAACGTCGAGGTCGTCTATGCCCCCGATTTCGCGCCCGCCGCGCTCGAGGTTCTGGCCACGAGGAAGCCGCTTCGCGTCGTCAAGATGGGCAGCCGGCTCGAAGAGCCCGCCTTCGACAACGGCCTTGACATCAAGCGAGTCGCGGGCGGGATGCTCGTCCAAAAACGCTTCGACTCCAGGATCGTCTCTCCGGAATCCGTCGACGTTGTCTCGAAACGCAAACCGACCGGCGACGAACTTCAAGCCGCCGTTTTCGCCTGGACGGTCGCCTGTTTCACCCGCTCGAACGCAATCGTCCTCGCGACCAAGGATAAAACCCATGGCATCGGGTCCGGACAGCGGAGCCGGATCGACGCCGCCGAAGACGCCGTCCGCCTCTCCCGCCGCGGCTACGGCCCCGAAGGCTGCGTGATGGCCTCGGACGCCTTCATGCCGTTCCCCGACGTCGTCGAGCTGGCCGCTAAAAACGGCGTCACGTCCATCATCTATCCTTTGGGCTCGGTCAAGGACGAGGAGGTCATCGCCCGGGCCGACGAGTTGGGGCTGGCGATGATCATTACCCGCAAGCCGGGCGACACGGACAGCGAAAGGTGTTTCCTGCATCGCTGAGCGGGCTGCCGATGAGTCTCGACGAATACGCCAAAAAACGCCGTTTCGAGAAAACGCCCGAGCCGAAACCGCGGATCAAAGTCCGAAAGGCCAAAGCCGGCGAGGGGCTGATCTATGTCATTCAGCGGCATGAGGCATCCCATCTCCATTGGGACCTCCGGCTAGAGGAAGGAGGGGTCCTCAAGAGCTGGGCGATTCCCAAGGAACCGCCTCGCGAGACGGGAGTGCGACGGCTGGCCGTGGCGGTCGAGGACCACACCCTCGAATATGCGACATTCGAAGGGACGATCCCAGAAGGCGAATACGGCGCCGGGACGGTCCGGATCTGGGACTACGGGTCATACACACCCGTGTCGACGACCCCGGCCAAGCGCGTGTTCGACATTCACGGCACGTCGCTCAGAGGGACCTTTTGCCTGATAAAACTGAAGCCGAACGATGAAAACGACAAGAACTGGCTTTTTTTCAAGCAGAAAGATCACGCGCCTTCTCCCTAAGGCCTGTTCCGGACGCTGCCCGGTTTTCGTTTGTTTCATTTCATTTGGGATCATCCTGGCCGGGCTGGGAAAGGTCCTTGTTTCGAGCCCTATTCGCGACGTCTCGACGCCCAAATATCTTGATGTCGCTGAGAAAATCCGCAGAGAAGGCTTGACGTCCGAACGGGCTTATGTCTTTCTCGAGCGGTTGACCAAGGCCGTCGGCCCGCGGCTTACGGGGTCGCCCCTGGCCTCCGCGGCGGTCGAACTGACGCGGGCCATGATGATCGAGGCGGGATTCGAGACCTGGCTCGAGCCCGTTACCGTCCAGCACTGGGTCCGGGGCGAAGAAACCGCCGAGATCGTAGCTCCCCGTGGAACCGAAAGCCAATTCCTGGCCATCACGGCGCTCGGCGGGAGTGTCCCAACGCCCCGAGGAGGGATAACGGCCGACGTCGTCGAGGCCGACTCTTTTGACGCCCTCGCCGGCCTCGCTAGAAAGATCAAAGACCGCATCGTCTTTTTCAACCATCCCATGGACAGGGCGTTCTTGGACACGTTTCGCGCCTACGGCGAAGCGGCCCAGTTCCGAACGCGCGGCGCGTCCGAAGCCGCCAAGTACGGCGCGGCGGCGGTGCTTGTCCGCTCGGCCACCTCCCGGACGGACCGGAATCCCCATGCGGGCATGGTGCAGTACGCCCCCAGCGTCTCCCGGATCCCGGCGGCTGCGGTCGCGACCGCGGACGCTGACGCGTTGAGCCGGCTCCTACAACGCGGGGACCGCGTCAGCGTTCAACTCAACCTGGGCTGCCGGACGCTCGCCGACGTCGAATCCTCGAACGTCATCGGCCAGGTTCGGGGAACCGAACGGCCGGACGAAATCATCCTGCTCGGCGGGCACCTCGATAGCTGGGACCTGGCCGTCGGAGCGCATGACGACGGCAGCGGCTGCGTCCAAGCCATCGAAGCGCTTCGTCTCATCAAGTCCTTCGGCCCGACGCTCAAACGCACCGTCCGCGTTGTTCTCTTTATGAACGAAGAATTCGGCGCGACGGGAGGCCGCGATTACGCCGCCGATGACCGGCGCATAAAGGAACGTCATCTGGCCGCCATCGAATCCGACCGCGGCGGTTTTTTGCCCATCGGATTCGGCATCAGCGGATCGCCCGACCAGTTCGCGCGACTCAAAATTCTGGAAGACCTGCTACGACCGTCCGGAATTCAATGGGTGCGAGCCGGGGGAGGGGGCGCGGACATCGGCCCCCTGGGAGCCCGAGGCGCGATCCTGATGAGCTTCATCCCGAACGCCCAGACCTATTTCGACGTCCATCATTCCGGCCTCGACACCTTGTCGTCCGTTCATCCGCGCGAGCTCGAACTCGGAGCGATCGTCATGGCCATCGCGGCTTATGTGGCCGCCCAGGAAGGGATCTGACCGATGAACCTCGCGATTCTGTGGCACTTTCACCAGCCCATCTACCGTCGGCCGGGGAGCTTCGACTTCGTCCTGCCGTGGGTCAATTATCACGCGACAAAAAACTACTATCAGATGGCCCGGGTCGTCGAAGAGACCGGATTCCGATGCACGTTCAACTTCGTGCCCTGTTTGCTCGACCAAATTCTGGATTATGCCGAGGACCGCGCCCGGGACCCGTTCCAGCTGGCGCTCGAACTTCCCCCGGACCGCCTCGGACCTTATGAAATCGTACGGCTGCGGAAATTCGTGACCGCGCCCGAGGATCGCGTTTCGGTCCTTCAGCGCCTGGCCCTGGAATCGTTCTTTTCACCCATCGACGGAGCCGGCCGTGGCCACGACGCGCTCCTCGCCCGTCAGAAAGAGATTCGACGTGGCCTCATCCCGACCTGGCGACGTCTGTTTCAGGAAAAGAAAACGGAGCTCACGGTTTCGCCCTATTATCATCCGCTTCTACCCATGATCTTCGACGCGAACGCGGCCGGTGAGGAGAAACCCGGAGTCGCGTTCCGCCATCCGGAGGACGGCCGTTCACAGATCGTCCGGGCCCGGGACTATTTCCGCCTGACGTTCGGGGCCAACCCGCAAGGGATGTGGCCATCCGAAGGCGGATTGAGCGCCGAGGCGGCGAGAACGATCGCGGAAGCGGGCTTCGGTTTCGCGGTCACGGACGAGAACCTCCTGTGGAAGAGCCTCGGCCGCTACGACCGGCCGAAGCTCTTCCGGCCGCATCGCGTCGAAGGACTGCCCCTATTTTTCCGCGACCGCGAACTGTCCGACCTTATCGGATTCGTATACCACAAGGGATGGAACGAACGCGACGCGGTCCGTGATTTCCTAGGCCATCTCGAGGAACGGCGGACGGCCTGCGGAGATGAAGGCATCGTCGTCCTAGCCTTGGACGGAGAAAATCCGTGGGGGTCCTACCCCCGGAACGGCGTTCCGTTCTTACGGGAGTTGTTCCAGGCCCTCCATCATCAGCCGGGGCTTAAGCCCGTCTTTTTTGGCGAATATCTCGCCGGTCATCAGCCCGCCGAGGACGTCGCTCTCGTCCCCGGGACCTGGCTGGGCGGATTTTCAAAATGGTCGGGTTCCCCGGCCAAGAATGAAGGCTGGGCCGTCCTGTCCAGGGCGCGCGAGCTCTGCGGGCCGAACGAAGCCGTCTCCATCGCCGAAGGTTCGGACTGGTTTTGGTGGTTCGGAGAACCCGACACCGCCGAATTCAACTTTCTTTTCGAAAGCTATATCCGGGACGCTTATCGCGAGGTGGGGCTAAAATATGAGTGACAGGTCGAAATTTCTTCTGGCGGTTCATAACCACCAGCCCGTGGGAAATTTTCTTTCCGTTTTCGAACAGGCTTTCGCCGATTGTTACCTGCCTTTTCTCCGCGAAGCGCTCAAGCATCCCCGGTTCAAATTTGCCGCCCATTATTCCGGACCTCTCCTCGAGCACATGCATGACCGGGAAGGGGAGGCGTGGGACATTCTCCGGAGCCTTGTAAAACGGGGCCAGGTCGAGCTCCTCGGAGGCGGATTCTACGAACCGATCCTATCGGTCATCCCGGAACGAGACCGCTTCGGGCAGCTCGCGCTCATGAACGATTTTTTAGAAGAGCACTTCGGCGTCCGACCCAGGGGAATCTGGCTCACCGAGCGCGTCTGGGAACCGGATCTTCCCCGGACCCTGTCTCAAGCCGGCGTCGAATACACGTTTCTCGATGAAGAACACTTCCACTACGCCGGTGTTCGCGACATCCACAGCTATTACATCACGGAGGACGACGGCCATACGGTCAAGCTTTTTCCGATCGATAAAAAGCTTCGTTATCTCATTCCTTTTCACGAACTGGGCGATGTCGAAACCTATTTCGGTAAGGTCGCGGCCCGCGGCGGGTTGGCCATCCTCGGCGACGACGGCGAAAAATTCGGGCTCTGGCCCGGGACAAAAAAGTGGGTCTATGACCAAGGCTGGCTCTCCCGCTTCCTGTGTTTTCTCGAGGACCGGCACGTCGAAACGCTGACGCCCGCCGACGCGCTCGAGGACCGGCCTCCGGCCGGACGCGTTTATCTCCCTCCGGCGTCCTACGAGGAGATGATGGAATGGGCGCTCGCGCCCGAGGCGGCCGAAACGTTCAAGAAAGTCAAGGAATCGGTTCCGGCCGAAGCCCGGCGTTTCCTCCGCGGCGGCTTTTTCCGCGAATTCTTTTTAAAATATCCGGAATCAAACCATCTCCACAAACGGATGGTCGTCGTTTCCCGAGAAGTCGCCGCGGCCGGCGATGCCGTCGCCCAACGAGAACTCTTCCGAGGCCAGGGCAACGACCCGCTCTGGCACGGCGTGTTCGGAGGGCTTTATCTTCCCCACCTGCGCGAGTCGGCCTACGAGCATCTTTTAAAAGCCGAGCGGACCATCCCGAGCGAGCCCGGCTGGCGGCTGTTCGATTTCGACGCCGACGGCCGGAATGAAGCCTTTGCCCGGGGAGATTCGTTCGGCCTGCTCGTCAAGCCCGATTTCGGCGGGAGTCTCATCGAAATCGACTACTATCCCTTGGCGAGGAACTTAACCGACGTTCTTTCCCGGCGGAAAGAAGCGTATCATAGCCGTCCCGTCGAACCGGGCACGAGTTCGGGGAAAAGCATTCACGAGTTGGAAAAAATCCTTCCGGCCGGGGCCGAACGGCTGCTCCGTTACGACCCTGGGCCGCGCTCTTCAGCGCTCGACTATGTCTTTTCCGCCGAGGCCCGGATCGACGATTTGATCGACGGCCGCCTCGGCGGTCCGGACGCCGCGTTCGTTCAGCTCTACGAGCCGAAAATCGAAGGCGCCGTCCTCCGTCTTTCCCGGAGAAGCATCCTGTCCGTCGGCAGAGAGGCCTTTTCCCTCGATATCGGAAAGGACATCGAGCTCCGCGAAGGAGGCGTTTTCGTCCGCTATAGGTTGAGAAACCTGGGGTCCGAAGATGTCTCGTTTATCTTCGGCAGCGAATGGAACCTTTACCAGGTCCCCGAAGAGGTCGAATGCGCCGGCTCGGAGATCAGCCTCGCATCCGGACGGCTTTTTCTGGCGGGCACACCCATGTTCGAAAAAAAGTTCTATCCGCTCCAGACGGTTTCTCAATCCGAACGCGGCTATGATATCATCCATCAAGGTTATTGTTTTCTCTTGATGTGGAAAATTGACCTATCTTCCGGGGAAGACATCGGACTCCTGATTCAGCTCGGAAAACACTAATGTCGCATTCCTCCGCGTCGAACCGGACATCCCCCAGAAAGGCATCGTCTGACGCATGACATCCGAACTTCGTAAAGACTCCATCTCCGGCCGTTGGGTCATCATCGCCCCCGGACGCAGCAGAAGGCCGGACGAATTCGGGTCAACGCCGCCCGAAAAAAAAGTTCCCCTCTTGGCCAGCTGTCCTTTTTGCCCTGGAAACGAAGCCAAGACACCGCCCGAAGTTTTTGCCCGGAGAGACCCGGCGACCCGAGCCGACCAACCGGGCTGGTCGGTGCGCGTTGTTCCGAACCAATTTCCCGCCCTGACGCGAGGTCCTTCTCCCGAAGAGCGGACGAAAGGCCTCTTCTCAGGCATGGACGGCGCTGGCGTTCACGAAGTCATTATCGACTCTCCCGCCCACGACCGGGAGCTGGCCGACCTCGATCCTCTCCACGTCCAAGACGTTCTCCGGACCTGGCGCGACCGCATCCGAAGCATCGAATCGGAGGCGCAGTACCGCTATATCCAACTTTTTAAGAACAACGGTAAGGAGGCGGGCGCTTCGCTCAGGCATCCCCATACCCAGGTCATCGCTTTGCCTATTGTTCCGAAACGGGTCGAGGAGGAGGTCCGGACGGCCGAACGGCACTTTCACGGGACCGGAGAATGCCTCTATTGCCGGACGTCGCGCGAAGAAATGGACTCAAGAGAACGGCTTATTGCGGTCAACCCGCATTTTGTCGCCATCGCACCGTTCGCCTCGGCCTTTCCGTTTGAAATGCGCATCCAGCCGCTGCGCCACAATCCGTTCTTTTCGGAAACCCGGGAGGCTGAGTTCCCGGCGCTCGCCGACCTCCTGAAAGGCCTGCTCGGCGCGCTCAAATCGATCATGGGCGACCCTCCCTTCAACATCGTCCTCCATCAGCCGCCCAGCCCCGCGGCGGTCCGGTCCGCTTCGACCGAGGTCGAGCGGACGTGTCACTGGTCCCTCGATATCATTCCGATCCTAACTCGGGTTGCTGGATTCGAATGGGGCACGGATTTCTATATTAATCCCGTTCCGCCGGAAACCGCGGCGCGCTTCCTTAAAGAGAAAATCGGCCGGCCATGAGAAGAGCGACTTTAGGGCTCGCATTGTTATGGCTCGCCGCGTCGACGGGCTTTTCGCAATATTATTTTGACTACCCGACCTTTAAGAGATTCGAATTCGGACTCCAGGTCGGCCTGACCAAGCCTGATCTTCTGGGAGGGACGGTCTACGAAGATCGTTGGTTCGCCTATCGCTTGACCTCTGTTTATGAACGGACGTCGATTGCCCCAAACCCGGGATGGGCCGCGAATCCCGAGGTCTTCCTGCAATGGAACCTCTCGCCGGCCTTCGGAGTCCGGGTGAGCCTCGGCCGTCTGTCGTGTCAAATTCCCAACACGTCGGATTTCGAGATGTCCTGGACCTGGGCCGATGGACGGCATATCCAACAAACAATCGCCTGGTCCGGAAGCGGCCGCGTCACCACCGTCCCCGTCGGCCTGAACCTGGTCGCGCGGAAGGTCAACGACGTCAACACATGGTATGTCACGGCCGGAGTGATGCTCAGCTGGAATACGTTCTCCGCCGATTCCTCGTTCGGCTTCGGCGTGACCAACGCGCCGGAGGACTCCGGAATCCAATATGTGGACGGACTGAGGATCCCCTTGCGGGTCTCCGATACGGCGTGGCGGTCCTTAGGAGCCAATGTCGGCTTGGGAACGACGTTCGCCCTGTCCGACAGCCTCAGCCTTGGGGCAGATCTCAGCTATTTCCTCTTCCCAAAAAAGGAATTCTCCTGGTCCTTCGTCTATGGAAATTATGACGGAGTCTTTTATCGCGAGTTGAAAAACCAACGCTTCGCGCCCGTGGACGGCGATTTTATTCTCAACGGAAACAAAATCTCGAAATTCGATGTGAACCTTACGCGTTTGAGGGTCGGCCTCGTTCTTGTCCTCTCGATCGGGCCGGCGCGAATTGGATGACTGGGTTCGGCGGGAGGGTCCGGCGTCCGGACGAAAACGCCTACGCCGCGTTTCTGATGCTCTTGTAAAGCAGCAAATATTCCTGGGCCGTTCGTTCCCAGGAGAATTCGCAGGCCATCGCGTTTTGGACGAGGCGCGTCCAAAGCGGCTTCTGGACGTAAGTCCGCAACGCTTTCCGAACGGCGTCCGTAAGCGCCTGAGGCGCGGCCGATTCGAATTTGAACCCGTTCCCGTGTCCCTCAACCGGATGAAACTCGGAGACGCTGTCGTCGAGGCCGCCGGTAGCGCGGACGACAGGGATGGTGCCGTATTTGAGGCTGTACATCTGCGTCAAGCCGCATGGCTCATACCGGGACGGGATTAGGAAGAGGTCGCTCCCGGCGATGACCTTATGGGCCAGGCGGTCGTCGAACGCTATTTTAAGTCCGAAGAAGGACGGATAGGAGCTCACCGCGGATTGAAGGGCCCGTTGAATTTTCTCCTCGCCCGTTCCCAGGATCACGAGTTTCATTCCCAGAGCGAAAAGGCCGCCGAGCGCGTCGAGGAGGATGTCGAGGCCTTTTTGTCCCGCCAGCCGGGAGACCATTCCGACGAGGGGAACGTCTTTCGCCGAGGGAGGAAGTCCGAACGCGTCGAGCGCGTCTTTTTTACAGACCGCTTTCCCGGCCAGGTTCCCCGAGTTGAAATTGGCCGAGAGCTCGGAGTCCGTGGCCGGGTTCCAGGCCGCATAATCGACCCCGTTGAGGATCCCGGCCAGGACGTCCGCCCGGCTTCGAAGAAGTCCGTCCAGGCCGCATCCGAACTCTGGCGTCTGGATCTCGAGGCTGTACCTATGGCTGACCGTGCTCAAGGCCGAGGCATAGAGAATCCCGGCCTTGAGATAATTGACCTTCCCGAAGAACTCGACCTGGTCCATGCTGAACAAGGACTCGGGAAGACCCGCCGTCTTGAGAACGGACTTGTCGAACACGCCCTGATAGGCGAGATTATGGATCGTGGTCAGACTGCGGATGTCTTTGTAGAAGGGGTCCTCGGTTACCGGTGAATATTTCAGATAGGCCAGGGCGATCGACGCCTGCCAGTCATGGACATGAAGGACGTCCGGAGCGAAGTCGAGGTGCTTCAGGGCTTCAAGCGCCGCCCGGGAAAAGAAGGCGAACCGCTCGCCGTTATCGGGATAATCTCCTCCAGGCGTCCCGTAAAGGCCGTCCCGGTCATAGAGCGCGGGTTTGTCGATGAAATAGACCGACGCGCCGCCCTCGAGCGACTCCCAGAGCGAGAAGATCTCTTGATGGCCGGCCCAGTCGATCGACAGCCGGTCCGCGGTCTTGAGAAGGGGCGTGCCGGCGCGGCGGACTTCGCGATACAACGGCATGAACACCTTGACCTCGAGGCCGAGTTTGGCGAGAAAACGCGGAAGGGAACCGGTCACATCAGCCAGGCCGCCCGTCTTTGCATAAGGAGCGACTTCGGACGCGAAAAATGCGATTTTCATGGCGCGTATTTTATCACAAAATGATTGCCAAAAGCATCGTCGCGGGCTAAGATGGCAGATGATGCTCGTCACGGCCGCCATCGTCGAGAACGCGGGAACAGTCATGATCGCTCGGCGGAAAAAAAAGGGTCGTGCCGGCGGCGTTTGGGAGTTCCCCGGGGGGAAAGTCGAACCTGGAGAATCCCCCGAGGATGGACTTAGGCGCGAGCTCCGCGAAGAGCTCGGGCTCGACGTCCGCGTCGGGCCGTTCTTCGGGCGGTTTCCCTTCCGGTCGGACAAGATCAACCTTGAGCTCATCGCGTTCCGCGTGACGATCGAAGGCGGTTCGCTCGTCCTCAATGACCATGACGAAATCCGCTGGGTCAAACCCGCCGAACTCTCCGCGTTCAAATTCGCCGACCCCGACCGGCCGATCGTGGATTGTCTCGAGGACGAGAACCCAAAATGACGTCCGCGGATAGGGGCCCGGCGCTCGTCCTCCGACGGGGGAAAGATAAAGCCGTCCGCAACCGTCATCATTGGATTTATTCGGGGGCCGTTCAAAGCCTCGCGGACGTCCCGGACGGAAGCCTCGTCGGCGTCCGGGCCGCCGATGGATCGTTTCTCGGTCACGCCTATGTCAACCGCAGATGTTCGATCATCGGCCGGATGGTGAATTTCGACGAGCGGCCGCCGCTCGAAGCGATCGAAGATACCCTGGACCGGGCTTTGGCTCTCCGGGCGCGGTTCTTCGACGCCGCGACCAGCGCCTTTCGGCTCGTCAATGCCGAAGGCGACGGTCTGCCCGGGCTGGTCGTGGACCGCTATGGCGAGGTCCTCGTCCTTCAGGTCTCGACGCTCGGCATGGAACGCTTGAAGCCGGACATCGTCCGGTCTCTCGTCCGCCGGATGGCTCCCCGGTCCGTTTATGAAAAGTCGAACGTTCCGTCGCGCCGCGAGGAAGGTCTCCCGATGTTCGAAGGCCATCTATTCGGAGAGGAGGTCTCGACCCTCGAAGTTTTCGAGAACGGACTGAGGTTTTTGATTGATATTCCAGCATCTCAAAAGACCGGATTTTATCTGGACCAGCGCGAGATGCGGAGCCTCGCGCGTTCTCTCGCCCCGGGACGACGGGTGCTCAACGCTTTTTCGTATACGGGGGGATTCTCGGTCTTCGCCCTAGCCGGAGGTGCCTCCGCCGTGGA
>JBGOYP010000007.1:0-23447 GCA_041479785.1 Candidatus Aminicenantia bacterium
CAAGATTTTAATAAATATTTTTAAGTCAGGAAATAAAGAAGCGCGCGAGAGAGGACTTGAACCTCCGACCTTCTGATTCGTAGTCAGGCGCTCTATCCAACTGAGCTACTCGCGCGCCGGATTGCCGCTATTATGCCAGAAATCCATCCGATTTTTAAGTCCTACGATTCAGCTCGAAGACCGAGGATGCGCCTTGCACGCCTCGCAGTAACCGAAAACCTGGATGGAAAATTTATCGAGCGCGAACGCGTGGCTCCGGCCGACGCGGCCGATGATATCCCGGATCGCCGGGTTCGAGAACTCCGCCACCTTCCCGCACGAGAGGCAGATGAGATGGCCGTGGCCGGCCTTCGCGCCTTCGTGCTCATAGTGACTGTGGTCCTCGCCCAGGTCGATCTGGCTGACCATTCCGCCCTTTACGAGAAGACGGAGCGTCCGGTAGACGGTCGCCAAGGAGACTTTCCGGCGCTTGGCCTTGAGACGTTCGTAAATATCGTAAGCGTTCGGATGGACGTCGGGCCGGGACACGATCTCCTCCCAGATCCATTGCCGGGTCCTCGTCGTGCGGAGATTCGCGGACCGGAGAAAACCGCGGAAGTCATCGTTCTGGCGCGTCATCGCCGGCTCGTGAAGTCCGGGGCCGCGTGCCGGCGGATTTTGTCGTTCAGCCGCTCGACCCTGTGTTCGAAATCGCGCCGCAGTCGGTCCGAGACGACCGACGCAAGCGCCAGCCCTTCCTCGGCTGCCCGCTTGGCGTCCTCATAGTTCTTTTTTTTGTGCTCGTAAAACATAGCCAGTTCGCGCAGCGCTTCGAGCTGTTTGCCGCCGTGATCGGCGAGCTCTTTCCAAAGCGCTTCGGCGCGTTCCGGGTCGTTCCGGCTTTTGTAGTGATACGAGAGTTTGGACTTGACCGTTACGGCGAGCTCGGAAGGGAGGCCGCTTTTCAAGGCGCGTTCAAAAAGGGATACTGATCGTTCGACGGACCCTACGCTCTCGAACACCTTCCCGACGCCGATCATGTCCATGGCGTCGATCTCCTCGGCCTCCTCGGGTTGGCCCGCCGCAAACAGCTTCGCCGCTGCGATGGTCAATCCTAGGAGTGACAGGATGTCCTCCTGGTTGTGATAGAGAATGGGCTCGATGAGCGAGAACCCACCACCCCGGAGGAAATCGAAATAGCGATAGGGAATCTCGGCCGAGGGGATATCCTCCGACCGCTCGGCCTCGACGATCTGCTGGGCCAGATGGAACAGCCGGCAGGAGTCGTGTTTGTGCTTCCACAGGCTGCGGGCCGCGAACAGGAGGTCGAGGTGGGGCAAATCGGATAGAGCGTACGGCTGCCGGTGAAGGATAAACCGCGTTTCGAGGAGCGGCACGTCAAACGCCTTTCCGTTATAGGTCACCACCGACTGAAAATCCATCTCGCGGAAGAAATCGGCCAGGTCGGAAATCATGCGTTCTTCCTCGCCCAGGTCGCCGAGGAAGAATTGGGTGACGTGGAATTTTCCTTCCCGGAAGTAGCCCATCCCGACGAGAAAAGCGACGGTGCCGGTGCCGCCGGCGAGGCCGGTCGTTTCGAGGTCGATGAACAGGGCCGTGGACAGGTCGAGTCCCGCGAACGCCTCGTCCCGGCTGAGATAAGTCAGGACGTCGCCCCGGATGTGAAGACCGTCGGCGATCCTGGTTTTTCCGTAGATCGCGTCCGTCGGATACGCGTTTTCGAAAACCTGAAGAGGTTCGCGGGGTTCGGGCTCGAACGGGGCCGGCCGCTCCGATTTGGGCTTCTTGGTCTGGCCGGTTAAGCTGATAAGTTTTTCAAGCTTCTGCTTGACCGTGAGTTCCCCGTGCTTGTCGATCCGGGACCACGCGCCCTCGACCGAAGAGGACCGGGTTCGGGAGCGGAGGTCGCGCTCCTTTCGCAATCGTCGCAGTTTCTCGTCGATGCCCATGATGTCGCGTGCGTCTTTCTTTCCGTGTCGTCTTCGTCCTCGTCATCCATGATACACAAACGCGACTGGGCCGACAAGAACGCGATCGCCCGACCCGCCCGGCGGGAGCTTGCGAAAATCCATAAAAAAGGATAAAAATGTCCGGCGTGAGCCGAAATCATTTCCTGGCCTTCGACCTCGGGGCGGAAAGCGGGCGGGCTATCCTGGGAACCTTAGAAGGCGGACGTCTTGTCACCCGGGAGCTCCATCGCTTCCCGAACGGCCCGGTCTCCCTTTTCGGCCATCTCCATTGGAACGTTTACGCACTGCTCGCGGAAATGAAAAAGGCCGTGCGCATCTGCGTCACGTCGGCCGGCGTCATTCCCGATAGCGTCGGCGTCGACACGTGGGGCGTGGACTTCGGTCTCGTGAACCGGGATGGCGTCCTTCTCGGCCTGCCGTATGCGTACCGCGACCGGAGGAACGTCTGGGCTATGAATAAATTCCTGTGGATCGTCCCCAGGGAAAAGATCTACGAAATCACCGGAATCCAGTTCCTGCCGTTCAACACGCTCTTCCAGATCCATGCCCAATCGCTCGAGAACCCCGGCCTTCTCGAATCCGCGTCCGACCTCCTCTTCCTGCCCGACCTCTTCGCATATTTTTTGACGGGCCGGCGAACAAACGAGGCGACGATCGCCTCGACCTCTCAGCTTTTGGATGCGCGGACGCGGACCTGGAGCTTGGAGCTTCTCGCCGCCCTCGGCCTCGAACCCAAACTCTTAAAAAAACCGATTCCGGCCGGAACCGTGGTCGGCCGTCTTCTGGACGACGTCTGCGCGGAAACCGGATGTCCGTCCGTTCCAGTCATCGCCACGGCCGGCCATGACACCGCTTCGGCGGTGGCCGCGGTTCCGGCCTGCGACGGCGACTGGGCCTTCCTCAGCTCGGGAACGTGGTCGCTCATGGGGATCGAAACGCCTGAACCTCTGATCACGCCCGGCACGCTCGCCCTGAACTTCACGAACGAAGGCGGCATGGCCGGAACAATCCGTTTCCTCAAGAACGTCACGGGCTTATGGCTCGTCCAGCAGTGCCGGAAGCGATGGGGCGGGCCGGAGTCGGTCAGCTATGCCGACCTGACTGCCGCGGCCGCCGCCGCGCCCGCATTTGCGGCCATGATCGAACCCGACGACCCGGTGTTTCTCAACCCTCCGGACATGCCCGAGGCGATCCGGGGCTACTGCCGGATGACCGGCCAGCCGGTTCCGGAATCGAACGCCGCGATCGTCCGCGGCGTGCTCGAAAGCCTGGCCTTGAAATATCGGGTCGTACTCGACGAGCTGCGCTCGGTCTCCTCCCGCCCCATCCGGAAGATCCATGTCATCGGCGGAGGAAGCAAAAATTCTCTTCTCTGCCAATTTACCGCCGACGCAACCTCGCTCCCGGTTATTGCCGGTCCGGACGAGGCGACGGCCATCGGCAACATCATGGGCCAGGCTCTGGCGCTAGGCTCGGTCCGGTCGCTCCGGGACATCCGCGAGATCACGGCCGCTTCCGCGGAGTTGCGGACGTACGAACCGCGAGAAACATCCGCTTGGGACAAGGCCTACGAACGCTATCAGACATTGATCGCGAGATAGCGTTCGTCCGTTTGACTCTTACCGCGAACGAAGGAGCGGACGATGAAGGACAGCCAAATCAAACGGTCCTACAAGATCTCGCGCGCGGCGTATGCCGAACAGGGCGTGGACACGGAACGCGCCCTCAGCCAGATGAGCTCCGTTTCGCTTTCACTTCACTGTTGGCAAGGCGACGACGTCGGCGGTTTCGAATCACCGGGAGCGATGCTTTCGGGAGGCGGCTTGTTGGCGACGGGATCTTTCCCGGGAAAAGCCCGGACGGTGGATGAACTCCGCCGCGACCTCCGCCAGGCTTTTGACCTGATCCCGGGTTCGCACCGGTTGAACCTTCACGCCATCTACGGAGAATTCGGCGGAAAAAAGGTCGATCGAAACGAAATCGGCCCCGAGCACTTCCGCGGCTGGGCCGATTGGGCGAAAAGAGAAAAGCTCAAACTCGATTTCAACGCGACGTGCTTTTCCCATCCCCTGGCCGCGTCCGGATTCACCCTAAGCCACCGGGATAAGGCCGTCCGGCGTTTTTGGGTCGAACACGTCCTCGCTTGTCGCAAGGTCAGCGCCTTCTTCGGCCGCGAACTCGCCGGAACCTGCTTGCATAATCTTTGGATTCCCGACGGCGCCAAAGAAGTCCCGGCGGACCGCTGGGCATATCGCGACCGTCTCCGAGAATCCCTCGACGAGATTTTTAAAAAAGCTTATCCTCCGGCCCTGATGACGGACTCTCTTGAGAGCAAACTCTTCGGCATCGGCTCCGAAGCGTTCGTCGTCGGCTCGCACGAATTTTATCTGGCCTACGCCCTTCTGAACCGGAAAATGGTCTGCCTCGACCTCGGTCATTTCCATCCGACGGAATCCGTGGCCGACAAGATCTCGTCGATCTTGCTGTTCGCCTCCGGCCTCGTCTTCCATTTGAGCCGCGGCCTCCGCTGGGACAGCGACCATGTCGTCGTTCTGAACGACGACCTTCTCGCCGTCGCCGAGGAAGTCGTCCGCTGCCGGGCCCTGGACCGGACGCGTCTCGCCCTGGATTATTTCGACGCCAGCCTCAACCGGGTCGGAGCCTGGGTCATCGGCGCCCGCGCCGCGCTCAAGGCTTTTCTTTTCGCCCTGCTCCTGCCGGTCGAAGCGCTGCGGAAGGCGGACCGGTCGGACGACGGTTTCGCCCGCTTGGCCCTGCGCGAAGAGTTCAAATCCCTGCCTTTCGGGGCCGTGTGGGATATGCATTGCGTCCGCTCCGATGTCCCGCCCGCCGCGGACTGGATGCCGGCAATCGCCCGCTACGAGCGCGACGTCCTGAGCAAGCGGGGCGAAGGGAATTGAATTTTCCAGACATTTCCGATATCTTAGAATCCAGAGACCACGGCGGTCGTTTCCCGAATGGACGCGGATAAAGACGAAAAATCACCGGCCCCGGCGGGACCTCAGACGACGTCCTCCCCTCCTCGAGCGCCGTTCGACCTCGTCAAGGAAATCATCCTTCTTTTCGCCCACACGATCTCGGCGATGAAGCTGTTCCCGGTCCACCATTCCACCGTCGTCAATTTTCAGTCCGACCTGTTCGGAAAGCTGAAGGCGCTTCTTCAGAAATACGGCGAGCTGGAGATCGGCATCGATGAAAGTTCGTTCGTTTATCAGGACCAGGTCGTCTTCGCGGACACGAGCGTCATCAAGAACCTGCCGTATCTCTTTTTCAAGGACGGGCTCCAGCGGCTGGCCTTCGCTCCGGACCTGAATAAAGAAGAATTTCAGACGTTCCTCGAGACCGTCCGTCAGGTGTCGATGCTGCCGTCCGCCGTCGGGGACATCGTGGATGCGCTCTGGGAACACGATTTCACCCATATCGCCTACTATGCGCCCGACGAATTCCTGGAAGGCAAGCTGAAGCGTGACCGCCGGAAATCGTTTGAGATCAAGATCGACCGGGCCAAGCTCTATGAAGGGCGGATCGAACTCCGCCCGGAGGACGCCGCGGATATCGCCGCCCGGATGAGCTCGTCGTCTCAAAGCGGCGACCTGGGCACGCAGGAATTTCCGGCGATCGTGGCGGCCCTCAACCGGGGCGATCTGAAGGCCATCGAAGCGATGCTCAAGTCCGAAGGCGGCGACCTCGCGACCCGAAATTTCCTCGAGATGATGTTCGAACTGCTCTATCTTGAGGACAGGATCGAATCCTTCCAAGCGATCCTCGGCTATCTCGAGAAGCGCTATGAAGATTATCTCCGGAAAGCCGATTTCGCGGATGTTATTCTCTTGCTGGCCCAAGTGGATGACCTCGCCGGAATCTTGTCCGAGCGGTCCCCCGACCGGGCCCGCGAGGTCCGCCGGTTTCTTCGAAATCTTCGTGAGAATATCCCCTTGGAAATTCTGCTGGACCATGTCCGCCGCAGCCGAATCCGCGACTATCAGCCGTTCATCGCCTATTTACGCCGCCTCGGCCGGCAATCGCTTCCGCTCGCAGTCGACCTTCTCGAAGTCAGCCCCCAGGCCGAGGTCCGCGCCGCGGCCTTCGATTTGATGGTCGCCTATGGAAAAGAGGACATCGGGTTGCTGGTCAACTTGGTCCAGGAAAGCAAACCGTTTATCGCCCGGGCCGTGATTGCGGCCATCGGCGAAATCAACGACAAAGCCCACCTTCCCATACTTGCCCGTTTTCTCAGCTTTAAAGACGCCGAAGTCCGAAAAGCCGCGATCGGAGCCCTCGCTCAGTCCCCGGACCTCCTGGCCCAGAAAATCCTTCTAAGCTTCCTCCGCGACGACCCCGACGAGAAAGTCCGAGTGGAGGCGGCCAGCAAGGTCCGGTGCGACCGCGATGCGAGTCTCGCGGCGGCCGTCCTGGAGATCGTCTCGGGCGACGATTTCGTCGGGCGGAGCCCGGACGAGAAGGATGCCCTCCTGGTTTGCCTCGGGCAGAACACGGCCATGGAGGCGTGGGCTTTCTTCGGCGAATTGCTCAAAAAACGGGGTCTCTGGACCAAAGCGTCGGTCATGGAAACGCAGCTGTGCGCGGTGCGGGCGCTGGAGTCGCTCGGCACGCCCGAGGCCCTCGCCGCCTTACGCTCCGCTCTGGAAAAAGCCGGCCCGAAGGTCAGAGGAGCATGTCGCGGGGCCCTCGAGAGGATGGAAAAAAGCGCGAACCGGAAGACGAAGGCGGACTGATGGCCAACGAAGCTCGCAACCCGACGATCTCGCAGAAGAAAGCCAACGACGTCTTCGTTCGTCTTCAGGCCGTCTTCAAACTCGCGATCTTCTACGAGCCCAACAACCGCATTTTCAAAGAGCAAATGGACGCCCTCCTCGCCCTGGTCGCGGAAATCCTCGAACGGGACGGCGCCGTCCAGGTCGACATCTCTAAGAGCGCGATCTTCTTGAACCGGCTGCGTCTCAAATTCGACCTGGCAACGTTCTCGGTCTACAAGTTCATGATCAGCGAATTCCAGGACCGCGAGATCGGGTCGCTGACCCTCGAACCCGGTCTGACCGGGGACGAGCTCACGCGGTTCATCCTGTTCCTGGTGAAGAGCTCGGTCCGCGGCGAGGACAAGTTTGACCGATTGTTGCGCGAATTCGAGGCGGCGTCCTTCCCGCATATCCGGATCGCCCAGCTCCCGCCTTCCGAGATGGCGGAAAATAAATACAAGGACGCGGTCCATATGTTCCTGCTCGGAATCTACCACCTCGAGGAGATCTTCGAGCGCAGCCGCGAAGTGACGAACTTCAACCTCACCCGGCGCTGGATCCAATCGATGTTCAACCACCTCGTCGTCAACGAGTCGTTCGTCTACGGGCTGGTGAACATCAAGAACTACGACGAATACACCCTGAACCATTCGGTCAATGTCTGCATCCTGTCCCTCGCCCTCGGCCGTAGGCTCGGCTTTAGCCGGCGCGACCTCGCCGAGCTCGGAATCGCCGCGTTCCTCCATGATATGGGCAAGCCCGACATCCCGAGCGAAATCTTGGACAAACCGGCCGTCCTCGACGACGCGGAGCGGGCCATCATCGAGAAACATTCCTCTTATGGGGCTGAACGCCTCGTCGAGCTCGCCAGCCTGCGGGGGCTGCCCGACCGGGCGATCCAAGTCGCCCTCGAGCATCACGTCCGGAACGACATGGGCGGCTATCCGAGATATCTCCGGAAGAGGAACATCAGCCTGTTCAGCAAGATCGTGAAAATCGTCGATTACTTCGATGCGCTGACCTCGAAACGGGTCTTCCGGGACAAGATCTTCACGAAAAAGGAAGCGCTGATCCTCATGCTCGAAAAAGGCGAGCAGGAATTCGATCCGCTCCTCCTCAAAGCCTTCGTCTCGCTGATCGGGGTCTACCCCATCGGCTCGCTCGTTTATCTCAACACCGGAGAGGTCGGGATTGTGACCGAAAACAGCCTCCATCCGTCATTCGCCCAAAGGCCCAAGGTGAAGATCATCGCCGCGCCGAGCGGCGAAAAGATGGACGGTCCGGTCGTCGACCTGACCGACATCGACGCCGAGACGCGCAAATTCAAAGCGACGATCGTTAAGACGCTCGACCCGGATGTCTATGGGATTCAGGTCGCGGATTATTTCGTCGCGCGCGCGATATGAACGTCGCGCGCGCGACGTGAGGCGGCTAGGCGAAAAGAACCTTTTTGAACAGGCCGGCGGTTTCGCCGTAAGCGGCGACCGTGCGCTCGATCACGCGATCGTCGTGGGCCGCGGAGATCGCCCCTCCCCCGTGGACGACGTGGACTCCTTCCGTGAGAAGGGCGAGCTTCAGGATTTCTTCTTTGAGCCTGACGTTCGATAGGGCTGGATTCCAGATGTCGTCGGCGCTCCCGTAACGGACTTTGCCGAGGGGAAAATTGACCATGTAAAGCGAGCTGCCGGGCACGGCGCCGTTTCCGTAGCCCGTGCACACCGCTTCGATCCCTTCGGACCGGAAGACGGATTCGATCTTCGTCCGGAGAAGGTCGCCGGACCGGGCCAGCTTTGGATAGATCGCGGAAGCGTTCTTCACGAGGTGACGGAGCATCACGTATCCCGCCCTCATGTATTGAGGGTGGGCGGAGAACGTCCCGCCTTCGAACAGCGCCCGCGTGCTCCGTCCTTTTTTCGCCGCGTTCCCGGACAGAATTCGGGCTTTGCCGGCGACGGCCGAGACGGCGTGGCCGCCGCCGATGAGCTTGCCGAACGCGGTCAAGTCGGGCTCGACGCCATAGAGCGTCTGAACGCCTGACGGCCCGAAGCGGAAGCCGGATATGATCTCATCGAAAATGAGGATGATCCCGTATTTTTCCGTGAGCGCCCGGGCGAGCGTAAGATAGTCCCGCGTTGCCGGCAAGAACCCGCCAACGCCCAGGAACGGTTCGAGAATCAAACACGCGACTTCGCTGCCATGCCGGAAGAGGGTCCGTTCGAGGTCCTGTTCATCGTTAAACCGGGTGACGAGGATATTCCGAAGGAAGGACTTGGGCAGACCGGCCGATTCCGCCTGGGTGAACCCGCGGACCGGGTCATATTTCACGCCTTTGAGAAGATAAGGCGAAGCTCCGTGCCAGCCGCCGCCGATTTTCAGGATCTTCTCGCGGCCCGTGACGGCCTGGGCCAGCATGACGGCCGACATCGTAGCCAGCGTTCCCGAGGTTGTGAATCGGATTTTATAATCCGGATAACCGAGCTGACGGAGCAGAATTTCGGCCAGCCGGATCTGGCTCTCCCCCTCGAAACCGGTATGGAGCGAGCCGTGCTCCGGGTCGTACGCGGCGAATTCCTTTTTCAGGACCGCCGGATTATGTCCCAAAATATTCGCGTAATGGCCCTGCCAATAATCGATATAGGCGTTGCCGTCGACGTCATAGACATAAGGCCCGTGGGCTTCGGCCATAATGAACGGATAAGGCCGCCAGAGGCGGAGCGTATGGCTCCCGCCCTGGACCATGACCTGTTCGGCCCGGCGATGAAGGGCGAGGCTTGTCTTCGTCTTCTTTTTGTATTTCGCTTCCAGCGCGCGCAGAAGCGTTTCGATCCTGTCCATCGCGGTTCGCCTGAGAGGCTACACTGTAGCAGCCTCATTTTTGGTTGTCAAACGGCGGCGAAACCGCCTATCCTATGCCGGTCAATTCGTCGGCGCCGTTCCCGAAAACGTCTTCCTTAAAAACGTCTGGAAGGCTGCGCGTTCTTAATAGGGTGGGGTTGGCCATTGGCCTCAAAGCCAACCTGTAGCTAACTTATTGACAATTCGTCAGTTAGTGATATACTAATTCGGCTTCATGACCGTTCTCAAAAAGAAAAAAGACAACCGGGTCTGCGTCATCGGCCTCGACGGCGTTCCTTATAGCCTCCTCCTCGACCTCGCCAAAAAGGGGGTCATGTCGTCGCTCGGGCGACTCATCGACGGCGGCCGTTTGCACAAAATGAAGGCCAGCCTCCCCGAAATATCGGCGGTTAGTTGGACCGACTTCATGACGGGGGCGAACTCGGGCACACACGGTATTTTCGGCTTCATCGACCTTAAACCCGGCAGTTATGACCTGCGATTCCCCAATTTCCTCGACCTCAAGGCGCCGACCTTCTGGGACGCCTTGGGTGAGCGGGGCAAAAAAAGCATCGTCATCAACCAGCCGTCCACTTATCCCGCCCGGCCCATCAACGGCGTCCTGATCTCGGGCTTCGTCGCCCTCGAGCTCGCCAAGGCCGTGTATCCCCTCTCTTATAAAGCCGACCTCGAACAGATCGGCTATCAAATCGACGTCGATACCGTCCGCGCCCGCGATAATAATACCGTCCTCTGGCAAGAGCTGATCAAAACGCTCATGGGCCGGCAGAAAGCCCTCAATATGTTCTGGGAAGAGGACTGGGATTATTTCGAGCTCGTCATTACCGGAACCGACCGCCTCCACCATTTCCTGTGGAACGCGTATGAGAATCCCGGCCATCCCCATCACCAGAATTTTCTCGAATATTATCGCCAGATCGACCGGCTAATCAACAAAATCTATGCGTCGTTCCGCAAGACCGCGGGCGATGAGGAGAATATCTTCTTCCTCTCCGACCACGGCTTTTGCGGTATCCGTCAGGAAGTTTATCTGAACGCTTGGCTAGAGAAAGAAAAATTCCTCAAGTACGCGAACGCGACGCCCAAGGGGCTGGCCGACCTTCATCCCAAGACCGTGGCGTTCGCCCTCGACCCCAACCGGATCTACATCCACTACAAGGACCGGTATCCCGGAGGGACAGTCAAAGCCAGCGAGGCCAAGGAGGTTAAGGACGAAATCGCGCGCAAGCTTGAAAAACTCGTCTTTGACGGTCGGAAGGTCGTGAAAAAGGTCTTCCCGGCCAAAGAGATCTATTCCGGGCCGCTCGTGTCGAAAGGTCCCGACCTCATCGTCGTCGGCGAACCCGGGTTCGATATGAAAGGCTCGGTCAAGAAAAAAGAGATCTTCGGCCGGTCGCCCGGGCTCCAAGGCATGCACACCTGGGACGACGCGTTTTTTCTATCCAAGCGGGACTTCGGGGACGACCTCCATATTTCTGGCTTATCCAAGATCATCATGGAACGGTATTGATGTCGAAAACCCGTGTGTCCCTTCTCATAAAAGGGACTTCGGCGTTCTTGCTTCTGCTTTCGACGGGACTCCCCCTTTCCGCGTATATCGGCCCCGGCGCGGGCTTCGCCTTCCTTTCTTCGTTTCTCGTTTTCTTCCTGACCTTTCTCCTGGCTCTCTTTTCCTTCCTGTCCTGGCCGTTCAGGCTACTCTTTCGCCTGGTCCGGGGCAGGTCCTCCTTCAAGAATAGCCTGGTCGACCAGGTCGTCGTCGTCGGCCTGGACGGTCTTGCTCCCGAGCTGGCCGAAAAATTCATGTCCGAAGGCAAACTCCCCAACCTGGCCAGGCTCAAGGATGAGGGGACGTATGCCCGCCTCCAAACGACGACCCCGGCCATTTCTCCCGTGGCCTGGTCCTCGTTCATGACCGGCGCCGACGCGTCCAAACACAACATCTTCGACTTCTTGAGCCGTGATCCGCGGACCTACCTGCCGAGCCTGTCTTCGGCGCATATCGGAAAACCGAAAAAGACGCTTTCCTTCGGAAAATATCGAATTCCACTCGGAAAGCCCGAGATCCGCGGAATGCGCAAGAGCGTCCCGTTCTGGAAGATCCTGGGGGACAAAGGCATATTCAGCACGGTGCTACGCGTGCCCATCACGTTCCCGCCCGAACGCTTCAGGGGCCACCTGCTGTCGGGCATGTGCACGCCCGACCTCAAAGGCAGCCAGGGAACGTTCTCGTTTTATACGTCCGACGCGGCCAAGGTCCTGAAGCGTGAAGGGGGGCTCGCGATTTCGGTCGAAGTCCGGGACGGCCGGGTCGAGACCTATCTCTCGGGTCCCGAGAACACGATGCTCAAAAGACCCGTAGAGCTGCGGCTGCCGATGGTCATCGCGATCGACCCGGGCGCCGGAAAAGCGACGGTCGAAGTATCGGGCCAGAAATTCACTCTTCCGATAAACACGTTTTCCCCCTGGGTCCAGGTCACCTTCAAGCCCGGGCTCGGCACGAAGATCAAGGCCATCTGTAAGTTTTATATCTCGCAGGTCTCCCCTCAATTCGAGATGTACGTCACGCCGCTCAACATTGACCCGGAAAAGCCCGCCCTTCCGATTTCGAATCCGTTCATTTACGCGTCTTATCTCGCCAAGCTCCTCGGCCGTTTTATCACCCTGGGCGAGGCCAACGACACTTGGGCTCTCAACGAAGGCGCACTCAGCGAGCGGGCGTTTCTTGAGCTGACCTACGCCAACCATAAAGAATGGGAGGCGATGCTTTTCAACGCCCTCGGCAAGACGCCGCGCGGCCTCGTCGTCTGCGTCTTCGAAACGACCGACAGCATTTCGCACATGTTCTGGCGATATCTGGACAACGGCCACCCCGCGCTCCGCAACGGCCCGGCCGAGATGGGCCCGGACGTCATCGAGGACCTGTTCGTTAAAATGGACGAGATGGTCGGCCGGGTCCGGAAGGCCATGGCTCGGAAGGGCGTCCTCTTCGTGATGTCCGACCACGGGTTCAAGCCGTTCCGACGCGGCGTCAACCTTAATTCCTGGCTTTATCAAAACGGTTATCTGGCCTTGAAAGCCGGCGCGGTCGCCAGCGACGAATGGTTCAAGGACGTGGATTGGAGCCGGACAAAAGCGTACGCGCTCGGGTTGGGCGGGCTTTATGTTAACCAAAAAGGGCGGGAAGCTCAGGGGACCGTGGCCGCCGGCGGCGCGGCAAACGCCCTTCGCGTGGAGCTGAAAAAAAGGCTGACGAACCTCAAGGACGATGCTGCGGGGATAGCGGCCATCGACGACGTCTATGACCGCGACGACATCTATCGAGGGCCGTATCGCGATAACGCCCCCGACCTCATTCTCGGGTATGCTCCGGGATACCGGGCCTCCTGGGACGGGGTCACCGGAAAAGTGACCGACATCGTTTTCGACGACAATACGAAAGCCTGGAGCGGCGATCATTGCATCGACCCGCCGAGCGTTCCGGGCGTCCTATTTTCGAGCCGGGCGATCGCCGCGCCGTCACCCTCGATCATGGACCTCGCTCCGACCATTCTGGATCTGTTCGGCGTTCAGCCTCCCCCGCATATGGACGGCCGGTCGATGGTGATCAAGCCTCCGAAGGCCGCCCCGAAAGGACCGGCCTCATGAACCGCAGGGATTTCATGAAAACCGGGCTGGGCGCGGCGTCTCTTTTCGCCGTCGGAACGCGTTCGAGACTCGTTACCGGGGCTTACGGTGGTAAATCCGGCGCGAAAAAAGTCATCGTCCTCGGCTTCGACGGGATGGACCCCCGGCTCGTAACAATGTGGATGAACGAAGGAAAGCTTCCGGCATTTAAGAAATTGGCCGGCCAAGGAGGATTCAAGCCTCTCGGAACGAGCATCCCCCCGCAAAGCCCCGTCGCCTGGTCGAACTTCATCACCGGGATGGACCCCGGCGGGCACGGAATCTTCGATTTCATCCATCGCGACCCGAAAACCTACGTTCCCGTCTTCTCGGCCTCGGAAACGGCCGAAGCCACCAAGACCTTCCGGTTGGGAAAATATGTCCTTCCCGTCAAGGGAGGAGATGTCCGGAACATGATCCGGGGGCGCGCCTTTTGGCAGATCCTCGAAGACCATGGGATCCCCGCCACTGTTTTTAAAATGCCGGCCAACTATCCGCCCTTGCCGACAAAACAAAAAGCCCTCTCGGGCATGGGCACGCCCGACCTGATCGGCTCCTACGGCACATGCAGCTATTACACGACCGAGCCCCAGGACATCAACGAGGACATCGGCGGGGTCCGGACGCAGCAGGTCTTCGTCGTCGACAACCGGGTCGACGCCCAGCTCATCGGCCCGAAAAATACCTTCCTGAAGGACCGGCCCGACGCCGTCATCGACTTCACGGTTCATGTCGACCCCCGCAATCCTGTGGCCAAGGTCGTCCTCCAGGGCCAGGAGTTCCTCCTCAACGAACATGAATGGAGCGGCTGGAAGCGCGTCCGCTTCCCTCTCATGCCGACCAAGAGCGTGAGCGGCATCTGCTTGTTCCATCTCAAGCAGATCCGGCCCCAGTTCAAGCTCTATGTCTCCGCCATCAACATCGACCCGGCCGACCCCGCCCTGCCGATCTCGACGCCGGGGTCTTACGCCGAAGAGCTGGCCCGCAAGTTCGGCCCCTTCTTCACCAAAGGCCTTCCGGCCGATACCAGCGCTCTCGAAAACGATGTCCTGGACGAGGCGGAATTTCTCCGCCAGGACGACCTGATCCTGGCCGAAAGCAAAGCGATCCTCGAGTACGAGCTCGGGCGCTTTGACTCCGGCCTTCTGTTCTATTACATCTCGAGTACGGACCAGCGACAGCACATGTTTTGGCGGTTGTTCGACGACAAACATCCGGCGTATCACGCGACCCTGGCGAAGACCTTCGGTAACGTGATCGAAAAAACCTATGGAGAAGCCGACCGCATTCTCGATCATGTCCTGGGCCGCGTCGACAAGGATACGGTCGTTGTGGTCATGTCCGACCACGGCTTTAACCCATTCTACCAGGGTTTCAACCCCAACACCTGGCTCCGGCAGAACGGCTATCTTCGGCTCCGCAACGAATTCCGGGAGGAAGACCTGGACCTCGCCTTCGCCGGCACGGACTGGACTCGGACAAAAGCTTATGGCTTGGGACTCAACGGCCTCTACGTCAATCGGGTCGGCCGCGAAGCCGAAGGGATCGTCGCCGCGGGAGCCGAGAACGACGACCTGGTCCGGGAAATCGCCCGCAAGCTCGAGGCGTTCAAAGACCCGAAGTCCGGGGAAAACGTCCTTCTCCGAGCCTATATCGCCAAGGACATCTATTCCGGGTCTCAGCTCGGCCACGCCCCCGATATCGTCCTGGGCTTCAACCGGGGCTTCCGGATCTCGAACAAATCGCCGCTCGGTCGGGTCCCGAAGGACGTTCTGGAAGTCAATACGTTGAAATGGAGCGGCGACCATATGGGAGCGGCCGAGGTCATACCGGGCATCGTTCTGGCGAACAGGCCTATCGCCGCCGTTTCCCCCGCCCTTTTTGACGTGACGGCGACGATCCTGGACATCTACGGGATCGAACGGCCCCGGGAGATGAGGGGAAAGACGATTTTTTGAAGAGGTGAATCATGGCTAACGAAAAAATCAAGTTGGACAAGGACCTGATCGCCAAGCTCAAGAAATATGCTTCGCTCTCCGGATACTCCTCGGTCGAGGAATTCATAACGCACGTCCTCGAAAAGGAGGTCGCCAAGTTCGAGGATTCAGATTCCGAAGAGGACATCAAGAAAAAATTGAAAGGGCTGGGATATATTTCGTAACCCCGATGTGGGCCGTGAATTCCGTCCTCGACAAGGTCTTCGACGGGCTTTTTCTGCCGCTCGGCCTGATCGGCCCGGTCTTGGCGATGGTCTTCATCTCTTTTTTGACCGGGCTGCTTATGCTCGCCGTTTTTCGCTGGACCTCGAACCAGGACGGCATCCGGAGGACGAAGACGCTGATCAAGGCCCATCTCCTTGAAATCCGGTTATACAAAGACAACCTCGGCCAGTCTTTGAAAGCCCAAGGCCGTGTTCTGGCCGCCAACGTCCGATACATCGCCCATGCGCTCCGTCCGATGCTGGTCATGATTGTTCCGGTCATGCTCATCTTGTTCCAGCTCAACTTACGATTCGGCGTCCGGGCTTTGACCCCGGGGGAAAGCGCTCTTCTCAAAGTCCGATTCACGGACACGACCAAACCGGAAGAGATGGACATCACTCTCCAAGTCCCGCCGGGCGTCGTTCTCGAAACCCCGCCGATCCATATCGCGGAGACCCGGGAAATCGACTGGCGGCTTAGCGCCGAATCGTCCGGCCGCTATCCCCTCCTCTTTCGATCGGGACGGACGGAGTTTTTGTTCCCGCTCGTCGTCGGGCCGGATCGCCTGGCGAAAGTCCCTGTCGTCAAGCCGGGGCGGTTTTTTCTCGACCAGGTGGCCTATCCCGGTGAAGCGCCCGTGCCTAGAGGAACGCCGGTCGCGTCCGTCGAGATCGTGTATCCGTCCCAGAAGCTCCGGCTTCTCGGCCTGAACATCCATTGGCTGATCGCCTTTTTCGGCCTGTCCATCTTCTTCGGTTTCGCTTTCAAAGGCGTGATGAAGGTCGACATCTAACGAGGCCCCGATGAAGGTCGATGTCTTCAAGCTCGAACGCATGCAATCCACATGGGAAAACGTCGTCCGCTTCAACCTGGCGGAAAGCGGCGTTCATCCGATTTCGATCGAGGAGTATGTCGACCGCAAGACGCTTCGTTCGATCCTCCGGCTCGGCCTCGGCTACAGCCAAAGCAACGGCACCCCGGGACTGAGAAAGGCCATCGCGGCTTATTACCCGGGCATCGACCACGACCAGATTCTCGTCACGGTCGGGTCTACGGAAGCCAATTTCCTTCTGATGTGGCGAATGATCGAACCCGGCGACGAGGTCGTCTTCGAAATGCCGAATTATATGCAGATGGAAGGGCTTCTCCGCGGCTTCGGCGCCAAGGTCAAGACGTTCCGGCTGCGGGAAGACCGCGGCTGGGCGCCCGACCTCGAAGAGCTCGGCCGGGCCGTGACGAAAAGAACGAAGCTCATCGTCCTGACGAACCCGAGCAATCCCACCGGCGCGGTCCTTGACGAAAGCGAGATGGGCGAGATCCTCCGGATCGCGCGAAAAGCCGGGGCGTGGATTCTGGCCGATGAAGTCTATCAGGGGGCCGAGCGGGTCGGCGGACGAACGCCGAGCTTTTGGGGCCGGTACAACAAGGTCATCTGCGTTAACGGGCTCTCCAAGGCTTTCGGCTTAGCCGGGTTGCGGATCGGCTGGATCGCGGCGCCTCTCGCCTTTATCAAGACGGTCTGGCCGTATCATGATTATACAGTCATTTGCCCGAGCGTCTTAAGCGATAAGCTGGCCGAAATCGCGCTCTCGCCTCCGGTCCGCGACCGCATTCTCCAGAGGACGCGATCCATCCTGCGCGGCCATTATCCGATCCTCGAAGCTTGGCTAAAAGACCACGGGGAGGCGTTCAGCGTCATCCCGCCGAAGGCCGGTGCGATCGCCTTCGTCCGTTACAGCTTCGACCTGAATTCAACCAGGCTCGCGGAGCGGATCATCCGGAAGCAGAGCGTATTTCTCATCCCGGGCGACCTGTTCGAGATGGACCGCCACCTCCGAATCGGATTCGGCGCGAAGCCGGCCACGCTCCGCGCGGCCTTGGCCCGGGTGGATAAGGTCTTGAAAACCCTTCGACGCGCCTGACCGGAAGCTACGGCACGGTCAGGACATAGGGCAGGTTCTTCGTCAACAGCTTGACCGAAACCTTGGTCTCGCGGTCTTCGCCCGCGACGTTCTTCTGGTGAAAGGTCAAATCGAGGGTTTGGACGGTCTCGATTTTCGGCGGCTCGACGTTCGTCTTCCCTTTCTTCTTGAAGAGGTCCTTGAGGAGCGAATAGACCATCGCCAAGGCCTGGATAATCGAAACGGAGTTCATGGGATTCGGCTCATTCCGATGCAAGACCCAATCGGGCTTAAAGCCGGCCGGGATGTTGCTGGGCTTGAGGTTCATCGCCCATGCCGCAGGGTTCTCGGTCTTTTTGCTCGTCAGAACGAGCTCGCCACCGATATACATCGAGAGCGTATATTCGCGAAGCTGCCCAGGCTTCGGCGCCGGCTGAGGGGGCCGCATTGATGCTGTGACCTGGATGTCGAGCGTGATTTCCTTTTTTAAGGTCAGCCCCCCGGACTTGATGTCCAGCGTATAAACGCGCGTCCCCGTGTTCAAGAAGAGCTCGTTGGCGTCCAGGGCGATGACATTGAACCCGGGCTGGAACTGACCGCCTTCGAGAACGGCGGTCCCGCTCATGAACTTATAGAGTGCCTCGCGGGAGATTTCGATGACGAGCGGCAAAATGCCCGCGGGCATGATCGTTTGATCGCCGATGCCTTTGACAAGCGAAATCGCGCTCACAAACGGATAGCGGCTTTTCCAGGTGTTCAGGAACCCGATGACGTCGACCTGACTCACGAGGTCCAGGAAAGCGAAACCGGAATCCTGCTGGCGGTCGACCTCGAAATACTCGACGACCCAGCGCGTTTCCTCGTTCGTGTCACCAAGCTTGTTATAACAAAACGACAGAATCCCGGCGGCATCCGACCGGTCCAGCATGGTTTCGAGCGTTCCGTAGTTGGCGAAAAGGGCGCCCGCGATCGCCTTGTAATCCCGGCCTTTGGCAAATAGCCCGGCGATATCCGCCCGCCATTGGGCTTGAAGCGACCCGGCGCCGAGGATCAGGACCGCGGCTAAAACTGCTAGCTTCTTACCGATAGCCATACTGAAATACGAAATACATTTCGAGCCGGTCGGCGGGAAAATCCGGCGGCAGGGGCGGGAATGGCGCGCACAACCGGAGGGCCCGGAGGGCGGCCTCGTCGAAAATGTCGATATTCGAGCTCTTCGCGATCTCCGCGGCCAGGAGCTCCCCGTTTTTCTTGATGATGACGTTGACCCCGACCTCTCCTTTCCAACCGGCGTTTTCCGATTGGGCGACCGACCATTGGCTCTGGATTTTGTTGACGATGTCGTTGGCCCATGGGGTGAAATCATATCGGATGACGTTCTCGGGCTCGGCGGCTCCGCCTCCCGTTCCTTTTTCTCCGGTGGCTACGCCTGTCCCGACGCGGCCTCCCGGCCTGGGGCGCGCCCCGCCCGGGCGCAAAAGCGACGCGACGCCGATGTCCGGGAGCGGGACATACCTGTTCGGACTTATGAGCCGCTCGACCGGATTCTCCGGAACCCTGGCCAAATTGAGGTGAGCTCCCTTCGGATAGACTAGCCGGAAGCCCGCCGACGGCGCGACGGGCGGGCCTTCCTGGATTCCGGCTTGGGCCGGAAGCTGGCCCTTCGCTTCCGCCGGGACCTCGCCCGTCCGCTGCGGCGCCCCGATGCCGGGTTTTTGCTCGGGGGCTTGCCCGCCTCCTCCTCCGGACTCACCTCGGCCTCCGACTCCTTCGCGGGCCGGCTTGATGACCGGCGGTTCTTTGGGTTTCGGCGCGGACGCGGAGGGTTTTCGATATTCCGGCCCGGGAAAGACCTCTTTAGGAACGAGAAACGCGGACGTGCCTTTCGTCTCATACGTGAAGACCTTGTAGGAATATTTGACGTGAAGAACGACTTGGAACAGACCGATATGGAAGGCAGCTGAAAGAAGAAAAATGACGGCTTTCCGGATATATTCAGACCTATCGTCGCGGATCTTCGACTCCTAGCGGATTATTTTAACATAAGTCCACCCCACTTGATTGGAATCCCAGGGACGGCGGAATCGTTGCAAAAGAAGTCAGACGGCGGAAGAGCAGTCCGTTCGGCCGCTTTTTACTTCAGGTTCAGAACGATATCCCGCCGGGCGTAGCCTCCGGGCGGGCCGGCCGGGAAATCGACCCGGATTTCCCCATGCTCCAGGACGGCTCCGTTAACCGATTTTACTAATGTGCTGTTCGTGACGCCCAGGACGTACGTTTCCCCGGCGAGTCCCTCGCAAACGACGGTGAGACGGTCAGGGGCGAATTCCTGCCGGATGATCCTCAGGCCGCGATTCGGATCGCCCGTCCTGGATTCGTTGGCCGGAGGAAGAATCTCGACCGCGGGGTCGAAATGAATCTCAAGAACGGCCTTCCCTTCGAGTTTCGCCTCGACCTCGGGTCGAACATCCTGCTGCCCCGGGACGGCGACCGCCCGGATGCGAACCGGCCGCCCGTCTAAAGTCGCGCTCCGGACGCGCGTACCGAGTCCAAGGGCCGGGGCGAAAACAAGAGTCCATGGCTCGTTGGTCCGCCGGCCGACCTCGAGTTTGACGCTCTCCGCGGACCGTCGGACACGGAAGGAAAATATTTCATCCCCGAGCTTATATCCTTCGACGTCGACGTTCGTCCAGTCCGCGGGAAACCGCGGCTCGAAGCGGACCTCTCGGGACAAGGCATCGCCTTCGAGGCCGAGCAATCCGCGGACAAGCGGAAACACGACGCCGCTCGAGGAAAAGCCCTGATGGGCCACGGCCTCCTGGGGCCAGATGTTCTGATGTCCCGAAAAAAGTTCGGTCACAATCCCGAGGCCATGGTCGAACGTATGCCGGACCGCAGCCATGACGAGGCCGTAGCCTTGAACGTCAAATCCGTGTTTATAGAGAGCCGTCGCCACCCAGCCGGTGAGGAACGGCCAGACGGCCCCGTAATTATAATTCAGCGGTTCGAAAAACGGGCTCGCGCTCGAGAGCATGCGCACGCCCCAGTCCGTGGTCAACTCGGCCGCGTTGATCTTTTCGAGGGTGCGGCGGCTCCGTTCCGGAGTTCCTTGGCTCCAAGAGAGCGGGACAGCCGACCAGGGCGTCAGTTCGTTGACGACTTTGCCGTCGCTGTTGAAGGCATACGCATACCGCCCCTGGGCTGCATCCCAGAATTTCGCGTCCAACGCCGTCTCGGCTTTAGCCCGATGATCCCGGGCGGTCCGCTCATAAGCCGGATCGCCGACGACGCGAGCCAGCCGCTCCATGGCATATGCGGCCCGCGTCCAGGCCGCGGCAAGAAAAATGTCGGTTTGAATCCCCGTCAGGGAGCCGAATTCGAGCGCGCCCAGTCCCGCTTTCCGGTTGTCCATCAGCCCGTCGCCGTCGGCGTCCGTGGTCAAGCACCAATCATAGGCTTTTTTAATCGTCGGCCAGCTTCGCTTCACGAAATCCGCGTCGCCCGACATCCGGAGGTAGTCATAGCAGGCGGCGATATAAAACGGCGTCGTGTCGCCGTGAATATAGGCATAGGGATAGTCCTTGAACCAAGCGAGATAGCCGGCGGCCTGGGACAGCTCGTGGGCCATCTTCCCGTCTTCGCGTTGCCATTTCTGGGTGAACTGGAGAGCGTCCCGGACCGTCCCGAAGGCGCCGTATCCGTCGAGGCTGAGCGCGTTCATGAAGGCGTCTCCGCCGAAGAACCAGCCGAATCCCGGCCGGCCTCCCGTCCCCGAGGTCCCGAGTCCGGCCACGAGCCCCAGACCGAGGTCGGGGTTGTTCACGACGAGATTGTCATACGCCACCTTCGCCCACTCGAAGGCCAGGTCGAGAAGCGCGACGGGCGTCTTGACCCGGAGCGTCTCGGCGCGCAATCGGCGGTAATGTTCCGCCGCGGCGCGATAGACGGCTTCGGGGTTCGCCGCCAGTTTCCCATAGACCGCCCGGATCTCGTCACGCTTTCCCTTGCCCCCGGCAAGGATGATGGGAATGAACCGGTCCCGCGCCGCGTCGGGTTTGTCGACCACGATCTTGAACTGGTTCGGCGCATCCGAAAGCATATGAGCCGGCGTATAAGAGATGCCCTGGGCCGCGGGGGAACCGACAAACCCGTGATTTGAGCGCGTCGGCTCCGAGATGAGATACGCCTTGAGAGCGTCATCCCATGAGGCATACTGGCCGCCCAAACCCGCGGGCCACATCGGCTGAAGCACAGGCAGGAAGCCGCAGACGACGGTCACCGGTTCGGTCGAATCGACGGCCAGCAGGATGACCGCGCCCGGATCATCTATAGCCGTGACGAAGGTCGCCGTGACGGTAAACGACTGGAAGGCATACGTCAGGGTCGTGGCCGCGGGCGTGACGACGACCTCGCGCGCGATGTCTTTCCCGAGAATGGGCTGGGTGCTCGAGCCGATGAGAAACGAGAAGTCGAAATTCCGCACGATCTTCAGCGGATACGCCCAAGCTTCGAACGAGCCGCTCTCGAAACCGAGGATGGCGAACTTCCGGCCGACCTTGTCGAAATAGGTATTGGGCTGGGCCAGCCGATGCAGGGCGATGTCGGACGATTCGAAAGAAAAACGCGGGATGAAACCGTCGGCGGCGCGCGCCCCGCCGGCCGTCAGCCCGATCAGGATAACGACCGCACATCCGTGTTTGATTGTCATGGGTCCCTCACCGTTCTCGCCTCGGGCGCGCTTCCCAGCGGACTTTTTTTCAGACTTGGATCTCGTAGACGTCCTTGATTTTTCCGAGGGTCAGCTCCGGGTCGAACGTCCACGAGCAGAGATTGACCGCCCGAAAATAGGGAAAAAACCGGGCCCGGTAAAACGGCCGCTGCGGGTAATATCCGCGCGTCCATTCGATCGCGCCGAGACACCCGGCGTCCCGGATGTATCGCAGAAACGCATGGATAAAATCCAGCCGTTCGTTCGCCGTCAAGTCCGGATAAGCCAGGTGGTGGATCCAAGCCCATTTCTCCGTGGTCTTTCCGAGGTGGTCGTGATAGATAAAATTGATCAGCCCCTGGATCCGTCCGTCTTTTTCATAGACGAGGGTCTGGACGACGCCGGGATTCGAGAGTTCCCAGGCCAGCCCTTCGCGGTCCCAGACGAGAGCCAGCGTCACCGACTGCTGATAGCGGTTGAGCAAGGCCAGGCTCCCGTCGAGGTCGCCGGGCCGGAATTCGCGAAGCTGAACGCGCCCTTCCGGCCGGGGCGGGCGGTGGCTGCCAAAAGCTTTTATCGCGGCCCGTTCCCATGACTTCAACCCTTCGGACGCGGCGACGCGATCAAGGTCGAGGACGCGGCCGATGACCCGGAATTTTTTGATCCACTCGACCCGGCGGCCGCCGCGGACGAATTTCTCGATCATCTTCGTCGACCGGTGGCCGGTCTCAAGTCCGAACAGAGAGAACGCGTAATGATAGCGGTCGTTGACGCGGAGCGCGTCCTCGATCAAGGCCGTCGCCAAGCCTTGTCGGAGCGCGTCCCGCCGGATGACCAGGAGGCAGCTGTAGGTCGCCGGGTAAATGCGGTCGTGAAAATGAAATCTCTGCGGGACGTTCCCCATGAACCCGACGATCTCGTCGCCCCGGTAAGCGGCGATGAGATGGTCGCGTTCGCCGGGCTTGACGCGCTCGAACATGTAGCGGAGAAACGCCGGCCGATAAAAATTCGGAAACGACGCCGACCCGTATTCCTCGCGCCATGAGAGATGGGCCATGCGCTCGAGATTTTCATAATCGCCGCGAAAAGGTTCGATGGATAGGCCGGATATCATATCGCCCCTCCCGTTATTCCAAGTTCGCTTAAAATTAACATGCCCGCCGGAGTAATGCAAGAGACCGAATCGCGCCATGTATAATCTTACCGAAGGGCGTATTATCTTGCCATATAAAAATCTTACCATGGCTGGACGAGGAGAACGGGGATTTCGTACTCTCTCCTTCTTTGATTGGAAGGAGTGGAGATGGACCTACACAGTCGGAGGTCACTGATGGATGCCACCTGGAAACGCTATCGCCAGGCTTCCA
>JBGOYP010000008.1:0-21920 GCA_041479785.1 Candidatus Aminicenantia bacterium
AGGTAGCCCACCCCGGCGAGGCGGCCGACGAACGTCGGCTCGTTGGCCGCAAGGTGGAAGTAATACTCACTCCGTTTCCTGAGGACCTCGAGCCCGTCCAGGATCTTCTTGATCTGGCCCTCGTCGAGGTCCCGGCGGACGCCCCCGAGCGTATTCATGGCGTAGTGGACGCGGTTCCCGGAGATCATCTCCAGAAGGTCCATGACGACCTCGCGGTCGCGCCAGGTGTACATGAAGAAAGAATCGAACCCGGCTTCGTGGCCGGCGACGCCGAGCCAGAGAAGATGGCTATGAATACGCTCGAGCTCGGAGACGAGATACCGGATATACGCGCCGCGCTTGGGGGGCTCGATCTCCATGAGCTTCTCGACGCCTTGGACGTAGCAGGTGGAATGCGAGTGCGAACAGATGCCGCAGATGCGCTCGGTGAGATATATGTTCTGGGTCCAATTCCTTTCCTCGGCGAGCTTTTCCACCCCGCGGTGGTTATAGCCGAGCCGGATATCGGCGTCCTTGATGACTTCGCCTTCGACCGTCATCCGCAGGCTGATCGGCTCCTTGAGAGCGGGGTGCTGGGGCCCGATGGGTATCTGGAACTTCATGTCTTTCCTCCGGGGATGACCTCCGGCGGCCGTTCGTATTTCCAATCCTTACGCAGGGGGTAATTCCCGGACGGCCAGTCGTCGGACACAAGGAGCGGCCGGGAGTCGGGGATATGGTCCACGACGATGCCGAACATGTCCTGGAGCTCCCGCTCGTAAAGAACGGCGCCGGGGATGACCGGCGTGATCGATTCGATGTGCGGATTCGCCCGGGGGATCTTCGTCCGGATGTTCAAGTTGCCGCGGTCGTGGCCGAAATGATAGACGATCTCAAACGTATCGCCAAGGTCTACACCGCTGATGGTAGAGCAGTGCCAGAGGCCAAGCTCCTTTTTCAAGCCTTCGACGACGGCCCCGAGGTTCTGCGGCTCGACCGTGAGGAAAACCCGCCGGGGCGCGGGATTGGCGATATCCAGGACCTTTCCGGCGAAGAGGTTTTTCGTTTTTTCGATGATTTCGACGTCTGTCATGGAATCCCTCGGTCTAGAGCTTGCCGAGCAGCTTCACGACGCCGTCGAGAATGGCGTCCGGCCGGGCCGGGCAGCCGGGGACGTAAACGTTCACGGGGATGACCTGGTCGATGCCGCCCATGACGTTGTACGCCCCCCGGTAAACGCAACCCGACATAGCGCAGGCGCCGACGGCGATGACGAATTTCGGGTCGGGGGTCTGTTCGTAGATCCGGATGATCCGGTCCTTGATCTGCCGGGTCACCGGACCCGTCGCGATGATGACGTCGGCGTGCCGAGGTGTCGCTTTGAGAAGCACGCCGAAACGCTCGACGTCGAATCGCGGCGTGAGCGCCGCCACGATCTCGATGTCGCAGGCGTTGCACGCCCCCGAGTTGAGATGCAGGATCCACGGAGATTTGATCCGGGCCCAGCGCACAAGTCGGTTCAGCATATCAGCTCCTTGTCACGAGGGCCATGATGGCGAGGAAAATGACGAGCAGGTAGAGGACGGCGAACAGAACGACTTTCCCCGAGGGGACGGTGGCGATCATCAGGGTCGCGACATGCATGATCGTGAAGAACAGGGCGACGAAGAAAAACAGCCGGTAGCCGAATTGGACCTTGGTCCCCGGGATGTCTTCACCGCAGGCGTAGGTCGTGAGTTTCCCCCCGACCTTGGTCAGCTTGGGCGCCAGGCGCTTGCCGAGGAGGTAGAGGAGCGCGGAGATCCCCAGGAAAAGGAGGAAGGCCACGGGCGGAGAGAGGAGGAACTCGAGTCCTTTCATGGGTCACCCTTTCAGTTTCGCCAGCTTCCGGACGTCCAGGCTTTTGGTGTGCCGGGCGATGTTGATGACGAGGGCCAGGGCGGTCGCGATGAGGCTGACCTCGACGACGATGACCGTGATGACCAAGCTCTGGGCGAGGAGGACGTTGTTCTTGACGAATCCGGTCGCCAGCAGCACCAGGGTCACGCTCTTGCCGATGACCTCGACGCCGATAAGGAGCTTGATGACGTTCCGCATCGTCAGGAGGGCGTAGAGGCCCACGAAGAGCAGGGCGGCCGCAAAGCCGATGAACACGAACCACGCGCTATTCATCTTTGTTGTCCCTTTTGCGGAATAGGGCGAGCACGGCGAACACGCCCGCGAGGATGACGCCGAGCTGGCCGACGAGGTCGAAGGTCCGCTGCTTCCACAGGACGTCGCCGAAGGTCCCGGATTCGGCGGGACCGGCCAGGGCTGGCAGCTTGGCGAGGAGCCCCTTCATGACGATAAGGTCGATCACGGCGAAGACGACGAAGAACAGCGGGAAGCCGAGCGTCGCGAGCTTCGATTCGCGGACGTCGCCGCCCGTTTTCGTCAGGGCGATGACGAGCATGAACAGGACCGTGATCAGGCCGGCCACGACCGAGATCTCGAAGACGCCGGCGTACGGCGCCCGCATCTGGAAGAAGAGGAGCCCGAGGAAGAGGCTGGCCACGGCGAGCGAGATCGCCGACTTGATCAGGTCCTTCGCCAGGACGGCAAATGCCGAGAAGACGACCACAGCGATTAAGAGAAGGATCTGTCCCCACATGGTCTAAAATCTCCAGGACGCCAGGGCGCCCGGCAGGCCCCCGGCCAGCACGTCGGAGGCGGGTTGGATCCAACCTTTGACGACGGCGGCGAAGAAGACCCCGACTCCGATCGTGAGAAGCGCCAGGATGACGGTCGCGACCGTCATCCAGAACGGCGCCTCCTTGACGTCTTTCCAGCGGGCCTCGAGCTTTCCGAAAAAAGCCTTGCGCTGAATGATGAGGTAGTACCAGAGCGTCAGGACGCTGGCCAGGATGGCGATGACCGCCAGAGCGCCCTGCTTGGCCTGGACCAGGCCCATGATGATTAAAAGTTTCGACCAGAAGCCGGCTAGAGGAGGAACGCCGGCGATCGAGAGCGAACCGATCAGGTTCGTCGCCGCGGTTATGGGCATGCGCTTGGCCAGACCGCCCATCTCGTCGAGGTCGCGCGTTCCCGTGGACATCTGGATCGAGCCCGAATTCAAGAAGAGGAGCCCTTTGCCCAGGGCGTGGTTGAAGAGGTGGAATAAGCCGCCGGCGATGCCGAGCGGGGTCCCCAGCCCGAGCCCGAGGACGACATACCCCACCTGGCTGATCGAGGAATACGCCAGCATCCGTTTCATGTCCGTCTGGCCGAGGGCGAGCAGGGCCGCGACCACGATCGAAATGGCTCCAAGTCCCATCAGAACCTCGGACAAAGCGGGCGTCAGACCGAAGACGTTGAAGACGATGCGGGCGAGGGCATACACGCCCGAAACTTTAATGAGCAAGCCCGACAGGATGGCCGAAATGGGCGCGGGCGCGGACGGATGGGCGTCCGGAAGCCAGGCGTGGAAGGGGACCAGGGCCGCTTTGAGGCCGAAGCCCATGATGAACAGCGCCGCGCATACGCCCGTGACGGCCTTGGCGTCGAGGCTGCGCAGCCCCTCGGCCACCGCTGCGAAGCCGAGCCCGCCCGTCGTCCCGAACAGGATGGCGATCGAAATCAGGATCGCCGTCGAAGCGATGACCGAAAGCATGAGGTATTTGAACGACGCTTCGAGCTCATCGTGTTCCAGGCCGTAAGCGACGAGGGCGTAGGAGGCGATCGCCGCGACTTCGAGGAAGAGGTAGACTTGGAAGAGGTCGCTGACGAGCACGAGCCCGTTCATCCCGGCCACCATCATGAGCAGAAGGGCGTAGTAATTGGCCTTCGCGCCGTAATGCTCCATGTAGTCGATCGAAAACAGCCCGACGCACAGCGTTACGAGGGCGATGGCCATGAGCATGAACAGGCTGAAAGCGTCGATGGCGACGGTGATGCCGACCGTTGTGCCCAGGATGCCGAGCTGCTGGGTGACCGGTCCTCGGCCGATGAGCTGCCGTCCCGAGGTCACGGCGAGGATGAGAAGGACGAGGATGACGCCGTTGGCCAGGATATCGGGCAGGACCTTCTTCGAAACCTTGCCGATCAACGGCAGAAGGGCGGCGACCAGGAGAGGCAAACCGATGTAGAGGAATATCAACAGAGCCTCCTCACGTTCATCGTATCGATCACTTTGTCAATATACTGATCAGGGCGGCGATGACGGCCAGGCCGCCGAGACACCAGGCGAGGTAATTGGCGTAATGGCCGGTATGGGCCTTCCGAAGAACGCCCGTGAACGCCTTGCCGACGCCGGTCACGACCTTCTCGTAGAAGGCGTCGATTGGCCGGTCCACGCCTTTGAATAGAACGAGCGAGAAATTCCGGAGGAAGATGATCCCTTGCTCATAGAGGTCGAAGACCCGGGCTTCGGCCAGGTCGTAGATCTGTTTCAATCCGGGCGCCTTGTGGACCGGCTCGGAGGCCAGGTAGGCGTTCCTCCCGCCGAGCTTCCAGCCGTAGAAATGGAGCGCGAGCGCGAGGAGCAGGCAAAGGATCGAGATCCCCGCCACGGGGTTGAAGATGCTCAGGGCGTGCGGCGTGAAGTCGACGGATTCGCCCGCTTCGACATGGCCGCTGAGGATGGGCTGGATGAAGTTCACGAGGGGCAGCTTGTTGAATACCCCGAACGTGATGCACAGGAAGGCGAGGATGAGGATCGGGATAAAGATGGCCGCCGGGCTTTCCTTGAGCTTGGGGACGTCTTTCGACCGCGGGCCGAAGAACACGGAATGACCGGCCTTCAGGAAGGAGGCGAAGGTGAAGATCGCCCCGGCCCAGGCCGCGATGGCGAAGATCGTATAGCCGGACTCGAGGGCGCCGTGGAAGACCATCTCCTTGGAGACGAAGCCGTTGAGCGGCCAGACGCCGGAGATCGCCAGGGCGCAGACGGAAAAGCCGAACGCCGTCAGCGGCATTTCCCGGGCCAGACCACCGAGCTTTTTGAGCTCGGTCGTTCCGGCGCGGTGCTCGACCGAGCCGGCGCTGAGGAACAGGCCGCATTTGTACATGGCGTGGTTGATCATGTGGAAAATCCCGCCGGCGATGCCGATCGGGATGGCCGTGCCGATGCCCAGGATCATGTATCCGACTTGGCTCACGGCGTGGTAGGAGAGTAGACGCTTGAAATCCTTCTGGACGAGGGCCATCATGACCGCGAGAACGATGGTCGCGGCCCCGATGAACATGAGGACGACCGAAAGAGCACTGCCTTTTTCGAGCTTGAACAGGTCGAGCGTGATGCGGGCCAGGAGGTAGATCCCGAGGAGCTTTTCGAACGCGGCCGGCATGAAGGCCATGAACGTCACCGGCGCGTCGACCGCCGCGTCGGGGATCCAGGTGTGAAAGGGCATGGCGCCGGCTTTGCCGATGGCCCCGATCATCATCATCAGAAAGGCCAGGACGGCGACACCCTCGGGCTTGACCGAGATCTGGGAGAGGGTCAGCGTGCCCGAGATCGCCCACAGAATGCCGATGCCCAGGATCATGCAGAAGTCGCATAGGCCGCTGATGATGAAGGCCTTGACCGCGGTCCGGCTGGAGGCTTTGCCCCCGAGCGAGATCAAGCCGAACAGCGTCAGGAGAAGACCTTCCCAGAAGAAGACGAGCGGCACGAAGTTGTCGGCCAGGACCGCGCCGTTGGCCATCGCGGCCGAAAGGAAGATATAGGCATAATATTCCCGGATGCGCGGGTGCCTGTTCATCTTCACGACCGAGTAGAGCGTGATCAGGAAGAGGAAGCCCGCGAGGCCGAGCAGGATGAAGCTCGAGAAATGAAAAAGCCGAAGCTCGAAGCCGACGCCGTTTCCCAGCCAGGGCAGACGGAGCTCGAGATTTTTGACTGAGAACAGGGCAAAGCCGAGGTAGAGGACGGCCGCCGCGGAGATAAGGGCAACCGCTTCCCGGACGATCTTGACGCGCCTCGGGACGAGAAGGCAAACAACGGCCGTGAGCGCCGGAAGAACGATGGGCCACAACAGAGTCTGGGGTGTCATTTGAGCCACCATCCGATATGGGAGGTCGCGACCTCGGCCAGCTTGGCGGGATAGGACACAAGGAAGCCGGCGACAAGCGAGAGGAAGGCGAGGAGGGTGACGACGAAGACCATGGACTTCGTCTTTTCGGGCGCCGGGTTCCGGGCTTCGCCGAGGAAGACCATGCCAAACACCTTCAGCAGGTAGTACATCGTCAGGACGGCCGTGAAGAGGGCGACGGCGGCGACCCAGACCTGCCCGGCTTTCACCGTACCCATGATGACCAGGAACTTGGAGAAGAACCCGCCGAAGGGCGGAATGCCGATGACCGAAAAGGCGCAGAACAGGAATGAGACGGCGGTGAGGGGCATGGTCTTGATGAGCCCGCCCATCTCCCGGATGTCTTTCGTATGGACGGCATGGATGACGATGCCGGCGCAGAGGAAGAGGCCGGCCTTGGCCAGCCCGTGCATCAGGATGAACAGCAGCGACCCCGAGATCCCCTCCGCGTTAGCCACGCTGAAGCCGAGGAAGATGTATCCGATCTGGCTGACCGTGGAATACGCCAGGATGCGCTTGAGGTCGTTCTCGACCGCGGCCGCGGCTGCCGCGATCAGGCTCGAGACGACGGCCACGACCGGGATGACCTGGGGCCATTCGCCCGGGAGGCGGAACGTGTAAAGGAAGATCCGAGCGTACGCGTAAACGCCGATTTTGACCAGGACGGCGGCATGGAGCAGGGCGGTCACGGTCGTCGGCGCGACGCCGGCGTCGGGCAGCCAGGTGTGGAGCGGGACCGTTGCCGACTTGGAGAACATCCCGAAGAGGATGAGCAGGACCGCCGTCCCCGGGATGACCGTCCCGCGCATCGTCGTCAGGTCGAAGGAGTGCGTGACTCCGAAGACCTGGATGAATCCCAGGAGCATGACCACCGCGCCGAAAAACGTCACCAGGAAGGCTTTGTCGGCTTTACGAACATGGTCCTTGAGCCGGTAAAAGCCGATGAGCCGCCAACAGCAGATGGCGATGATCTCCCAGAACAGGTAGATGAAGATCAGGTTGCCCGAGAACACCAGCCCCATCATTGACCCGATGAAGAGGACCACCATCAGGTAATATTCGTTCTGGTTCTCCTCGTGATGGATATAACCCAGCGAGTAGACGATGATCAGGAATCCGACGAACGAGGAGACGATGGACATGAAGATCGACAGCGGGTCGATGATAAGGATGAAGTCCAGGCCCAGAACGAGCTCTTTCCGAAGGATGGTCTCGCCGCCGGCGAAGGCCGTCGGAAGAAGGAGCAGGGGAAACGTCGCGGTGGCGGCCCCGAGGAGGATGGCCCAGGCCGACCGCGCGCGCGGGGAGATGAGGTTGGCCAGCGGAATGGTGAAAGAGCCAATGATTGGGACAAAAACCGTTAGCAGGGTGATTGTCTCAATGTTCATTGTGGAAGCGCCAGTATATTGATTCCCGCCTGAAAATGTCAAGCGCTTCTCACATCTTGTCCACAGGATATCCACAGGGTTTTCGCGGACGCACGCGGGCGTTGATTTTTTGCCCGGATTATAGGATAAATGAGCACATTCCGAAGAAAAGGAGCGCCCATGAGCCTTGATATCCGCGAAGTCAGAACCAAGAAAGACCTCGTCACCTTTATCTATCTGCCGGAGAAAATCCACGCCGGCCATCGCAACTGGGTCCATCCCATTTATATGGATGACAAGAAATATTTCACCCGGAAGCGGAACAAGGCCTTCGATTACTGCGACGTCGTCCTCCTCCTCGCCCGCCGCGGCGGCGAGGTCGTCGGCCGGGTGATGGGCATCATCAACAAGCGGTTCAATGCCTACCGGAAGGAGGATATCGCCCGGTTCGCCTATCTCGAGTGCGGCGAGGACAAGGAGCTCTTCCAGGCCCTGGTCCGGGCCGTCGAAGACTGGGCCCGGCCGAAGGGCGCGACGCGGATCATCGGGCCCTACGGTTTTTCCGACCAGGACCCGGAAGGCTGGATCATCGAGGGCTTCGACAACCGGGCGACGATCGCCACCTACTACAATTTTGAGTGGATGCCCCGCTACATCGAGGAGATGGGCTACACGACGGACATCAACTACTACGTCTATAAAATCCCGGTGCCGAAGGAGCTCCCGGAGTTTTACGTCAAGATCCACGACCGCATCCAGCGCAAGGGCAGCTACACGCTCCTCGAGTTCAAGAAGAGGAAGGACCTCAAGCTCTGGATCCACCCGCTCTTCGAGCTCATGAACGAGACCTATGTCAACAGCAACATCTACGGCTACGCTCCGCTCGACCACAAGGAGATGGACGACCTGGTCAAGCGCTATATGCCCGTCGTCGATCCGCGCTTCGTCAAGATCGTGAAGAAAGGGGACGAGGTCGTGTCGTTCGTCATCGCCATGCCCGACATGATGGAGGGGATCCTCAAAGCGCGCGGCCGGCTCCTCCCGTTCGGCTTCCTCAAAGTCCTCCGCGCCGCCAAGAAAACGAAACAGCTCGACCTCCTCCTCGGCGCGGTCAAAGAGGGCTACAGGGGGGTCGGGCTGGATGTCATGATGGGCGTGGCCATGCTCCGGTCCGCATCGGAGGCGAGGATGGAAATCCTCGACACCCACCACGAGATGGAGAGCAACGTCAAGGTCCGGGGCGAGATGGAACGGATGGGCGGCGTGCTCTACAAGAAATTCCGGGTGTACACTAAGGCGCTGTAATCCTTGCCGAAGCGGCCGACTAGATTCCGAGCAGGCTCCCGAGATAAACCACACTCAGGACGACGAGAACCCCCACGGTCGTCCAGGAAATGACGTTGTACGTCCGCTTGCCCGCGTAGGCCCCCATGAGCCTCTTGTTGTTGATGAGGAGCAGCATGAAGACCAGGATGACGGGCAGGAGGAGCCCGTTGAGGACCTGGGAGATGTACATCACAGGAAACAAGGGAATCCCGGGGATGAGGATGATCGCCGCCCCAAGGAAGATCAGCAGGGAATACAGTCCATAGAACTGGGGCGCTTCCGAAAACTTCTTGTTGACCCCGGCCTCCCAGCCCATACCCTCGCAAACAACGAAGGCCGTCGACAGAGGGAGGATCGAGGCGGCGAAGAGCGAGGCGTTGAGCAGGCCGAAAGCGAACAGGGCCGCGCAGTACTTTCCAGCGAGAGGAGCGAGGGCCAGGGCGGCGTCGGCCGCGGTTTCGACCCGGATGCCGGCCTTGAAGAGCGTGGCGGCGCAGGTCAGAACGATGAATCCGGCGACGATCGTCACGACGAAGCTGCCCACGATCACGTCCAACCGGGAATGTTTGTAGTCCTTGAGGGCGATGTTCTTCTCGACGATGGCGGCCTGGAGGTAGAACTGCATCCAGGGGGCGATCGTCGTCCCGACGAGGCCGATGATCATGCCGAGGCTCTCCGACGACAACTTGAAACTCGGCGCGACCAGGGAATGGCCGATGGCCGCCCAGTCGGGCTTGGCCAGGAAGCCGGCGACGATGTAGGTGACGTAGAACAAGCAAGCCCAGAGGAAGATTTTCTCGACCGACCGGTAGTTACCCTTGACGACGAGGAGCCAAACGAAAACGGCGCTGACGGGGACGGACAGAAATTTGGGGACGCGAAAGATTTCCAGGCTCGAGGCGACGCCCGCGAATTCGGCGATGACGTTGCCGAAGTTGGTCAGGACGATCGCGATGAGCAGATAGACCGTGATCTTCACCCCGAATCGCTCGCGGATAAGGTCGGATAAGCCCTTGCCCGTCACGACGCCCATCCGGGCGCTCATCTCCTGGATGATGATGAGGGCAACCATGATCGGGATGAGCGACCAGAGCAGGTTGGTGCCGAAATGGGCCCCGGCCATGGAGTACGTGGCGATGCCGCCGGCGTCGTTGTCCACGTTCGACGTGATGATCCCGGGGCCGGCCACCGCGAGGAAGAGGAGGAAGCCTTTCCAGCGGTTCCGCTTCCGCACCGGTTCAACGCTCAGGTTGTCGTCGGCCATTTATTCCTCGAACCGCTCCTGCATGATGTCCTTGAGGGTGATGATCCCCGTCAGGCGCCGCTCCTTGTCCACCACCGGGAGGGCCAGGAACTTGTATTTCTTGAAAAGGTTCTTGACCGTGTCCGCGTCGTCCTCGGGCGTCACGCAGACGAGGTGGCGGTTCATCAGCTTCCGAAAGGGAATGTCCCGTTCGCAGGTGACCAAGTGACGGAGGGTGGACACGCCGACCAAGCGGCCGTCCTTATCCGTAACGTAAATGTAGGCGACCGATTCGAGGGGATAGGTCGTTTTCTTGAACTCCTCGATCGCCTCGCCGATCGTCCGGTCTTTTCCCACCGCGAAGAAGTCCTTGGTCATCAGGCTGCCCGCCGTCCCTTCCTTAAACTGGAGGAGCTCCTCGATGACCTCGCGGGAGGGCTTCTCCATCGTCCGCATGAGGCTTTGCGCTTTTTCCTCGGGCAGGTCGGCCAGGAGGTCGGTGGCTTCGTCCGGGGCCATCTCCTCAAGGATGTCCGAAGCCCGGTCCGCGGGCGCCGAATCGATCAGGGCGACCTGGAGCTTAGGGTCCTCGACCTCCTCCAGCGTCTGGGCGGCGGTCTGGAGGTCGAGGACGCGGAAGACGGAGGTCCGGTTTAGCCGGTCGAGCTCTTCGATAATATCGGCAAGGTCCGACGGGTGCAGCTCGTGGATGATGCGGGCCACGACGTTCAGCTTGAGGTTGCGCTTGACCGAATCGCTGAGCAAGGGCTGAACATATTTCCAGGAGATCATCTTTTCTTCGAACCGATAAGCGAAGAGCCAATGGACGGCCGCGTCGATTCCTCGTAGCCAACCGAGCCGTCTGAGGATACCGCGGATGCCATAGTCGACATGGACGACGCGCATGTCCTGATGAACGACAAGGAGATGAATATCATTCACGCGTTCGATTTTCGCTCCGGACGTGTCCACGACCTGTTTGTCCAGGAGTTCGTCGCGGAGCATGATCTCGTCGGGGCCGACTTCGAGAGGGCGGAATTTCTCGCCGGCCCCCGGCTTGAGGCGGACGGCGTTCGTGTCGAGCGATTGGACGCTCGACCAATCGATCTCGAGCAGTCCTTTCCTCCGTCGCTTCTTGACCGCGAGGGAAATTGTTTTCGGATAGAGCTCGCCGAGTCGGATTTTGAGGTCCGCGAGCTTTCCGACGGGCGCGCCGTCCGAGTCCAGAACGGCCCGCCCCAGGATCTCGGAAATAAAAAGGAAGAGTCCGGCGTCCGCGGGTTGGACCTTCTCGGCAATGTTTTCAACCGCCACGGGCGTCCTCGGTTCGTTCTTATGAAAGCTTATAGCATATAAAAAAGGAATCCGACAAGATAAATGTGCGCGGATTGAAAAATATTATTTTGCGTCGGCCCAGGTCGGTCCCCAGCCGAGCGAGGTCTTGAGGGGAACGCGGAAATCGCAAACGTGTTCCATCCGGTCGCAGACGATTCGCTCGGCCTTTGGCCGTTCGCGGGCGGGGACCTCGAAGACGAGCTCGTCGTGGACTTGGAGGATCATCCGGGTATCGAGCTTCTGGCGGCGGAGCTCCCGTTCGATATCGATCATGGCCTTTTTCATGAGGTCGGCGGCCGAGCCCTGGACGGGCATATTCAGCGCGATCCGGCGGCCGGCCTGCTGCAGGACCTTGTCCGAGGACCGGAGCTCGGGCACTTGCCGCCTCCGGCCGAAGATCGTCTCGGAATAGCCGCGGGTCCGGGCCTCCTCGACCTTGGCGTCCAGAAATTCCTTGACCCGGGGGAACGTCGCGTAATACCTGTCGATGAACGCCTGGGCGTCATGGTTCGACGTTTCGACCTGCTTGGCCAGGGAGAAGGCCGACGTCCCGTAGAGGATGCTGAAGTTGATGATTTTGGCCTTTCGCCGGGCGTCGTCCTTGGACAGCGTGGAGGCCGGGCCGAAAACGCTCCGGGCGGTTTCCTCGTGGATGTCGCGTCCTTTTTTGAAGATTTCGATAAGCGCCGGGTCTTCGGACATGTGGGCGAGCACCCGGAGCTCGATCTGGGAATAGTCGGCGGCGAGAAACGAACACCCCGTCTCGGGAACGAACGCCTTCCGGAACCGCTTGCCCCATTCCCCGCGCGCCGGGATGTTCTGCAGGTTGGGGTCTGAGCTCGAGAGGCGCCCCGTCGAGGCGACCGTCTGGTTGTACGAGGTGTGGATACGTCCCGTTGCCGGGTCGATCAGCTCTACGAGGGCGTCGGCGTAGGTCGATTTGAGCTTCGAGATCTGGCGGTATTCGAGGATGTCCCGGACGACCGGGTGGAGGGGCGCGAGCTCCTCCAGGACGTCCATCGCCGTGGAGGAAAAGCTTTTGGTCCCCCGGGTCTTCCTGGTCGGGCTGAGGAGGAGCTTGCGGAAGAGGACGTCAGACAGCTGCTTGGGCGAGTTGATGTTGAACGTCGTCCCGCTGAGTTCGTAGATCTTTTTTTCGAGCCGGTTGAGTTCGACCTCGAACTCGGCGGAAAGATCCCGCAGCGATTTGGGGTCGACCCGGACGCCCCGCATTTCCATATCGGCCAGAATCTCGATGAGCGGCTGCTCGAGGTTCCGATAAAGGTTGTTGAGATTCGCGGCCTCGACCTTCGGCCAAAGCAGGCGGCTGATCTCGAGCGCATAATCGGCGTCCTGGCAGGCGTAGGGCGTCACGATTTCCACGGGCGCTTTGTTCATCGTCACTTCGTTCTTTCCCTTGCCGACGACGTCGTTGTAGGGGATCGCCGGCAGCCCGAGATAGGTCGCGGCCAGCTTGTCGAGGTTGTGCTTCCCCCAGTTCGGTTCGAGGAGATAGGACAGGACCATGGTGTCGAGGTCGAGGCCCCGGAGGACGATCCCTTCCCGGGAAAGGACGATATAATCATACTTGATGTTCTGGCCGATCTTTCGGATTTCGGCGTCTTTGAGAACGGGGCGCAGGGCCGCGAACGCTTTTTCGACGGGGATTTGATCCGGAGCGCCCAGGTAGTTATGGCGGAGAGGGAGATAAAACGCCTCCCCCGGCTCGAGCGAGAACGACATTCCGACAAGGCGCGCCCGTGTCGGGAAAATATTGTCCGTTTCCGTGTCGAGCGAGACGAATCCCGCCTTCTTGATCCGGGCGACGAGGGCCTTGAGGTCGCCGATTTTATGGATCGCCCGGTAATCCCGTTCCTCGGGCTTCGGCTTTTCGACGACGTCCGCGAGGAACGAGGTGAACTCGAGCTCCTGGAACAGCCGGCCGGCCTCGGCCGCGTCGGGCGGCGCGACCTCGAAGGTCTTGGGGTCGAACGGAACGTCGACACCCGTATCGATGACCACGAGCTTCCGGCTCAGTTCGAGCGCTGCCAAGTTCTGCTCTAACTTTTCCCGGATGCGGGGATTCTTGATCTTTTCCTTGGTTTTGAGGAGGTTCGCGAGAGACCCGAACTCTTCGATCAAGTTTTTCGCCGTCTTCTCGCCGATCCCCGGAACGCCCGGAATATTGTCCGAGGGGTCGCCCCAGAGCGCGAGGACGTCGATGACCTGGTCCGGCCGGGCGCCGAAATAGTCCTTGACGCTCGCCTCGTCGAGGGTGATGTCTTTGGCCGGATTGTAGACCGAAACCCATTTGTCCACGAGCTGGAGCAGGTCCTTGTCCGTGGTGACGATGACGGTGGCGAAGTTTTTCGCCTCCGCCCGCCGCGCCAGGCTCCCCAGGACGTCGTCGGCTTCATAGCGTTCAAAGACGAAGACCGGGATCCTGAGGGCGCTGAGGACCTCTTTGAGCTTGGGGACCTGGACGATCAGGTCCTCGGGCATGGGCTTGCGGTGGGCCTTGTAGTCTTTATAAACCTCGTGCCGGATTTTAGGACCCGGGGCGTCGAAGACGACGCCGAGATGGGATGGATGAGCGTCGTCCTGGAGCTTCCGGAGCGTCGAGATGAAGCCGTAGATGGCGTTCGTCGGGAATCCCTTTGAGGTCGAAAGCCTCTGAAGGGCGTAATACGACCGGTAGAGGAGGGAATTTCCGTCGATCAGGTAAAGCTTTTTGTCCCCGGGACCTTTGTCGGACGGATTTTTCATCGGCCAGATCATTATATCAGAAAAAGAGGGGCACGGAGCTTAAATCGGAAATCCGGGCGCCCGTTCCCATTTCAAGGATAATCAACGGGTTTCCCGGCCCTTCGGTTGACATGAGAGCCTAAATTGGTATAATAAGGCGAATTTCGCAAGACGATGATGATTATTGACATAGATAAGATCCCGAAAGACGGCTTGAAGATCGGCCGGAATTTCGAATTCCAGAGCCTGGAGCTCGTCGAAGAGAACGCGGTCTTTCTCGAGCCCGTCCACGCGGACCTGACCTTGAAGAAAATGGCCGACGACGTCTGGATCAAGGGCCGGGTGACGACCCGCTTGAGCATTGTCTGCAGCCGCTGTCTGACGCCCTTTGATTTCCCCGTGGGCTCCAAGTTCGACCTGATCTTCCTGCCCGAGGACGATCACGCCCTCAAGGACGAGCTCACCGACGAGGACATCGACCAGCTCTTCTATAAAAATCACCAAATCGACATCCGGGAGGTGACTCTCGAGCAACTCAACCTGACGTTTCCCGCCAAGCCCCTCTGCGCGGAGAGCTGCGAAGGGATCTGCGCGGTCTGCGGCCGGATTCGTCAGAACGGCCAATGCGGCTGTAAGGTGAAAGAAACCGGCCGCGGCTCGGACAAAGAAAAAATTTTAGCGAAGGATAAGGGATAAATGCCTAATCCAAAACGCAGACACTCTCATTCCCGAAAAGGCCGGCGCCGGGCGCACGACGGCCTGGTCGTCCCGTCCTTTTCGGTCTGCTCGAACTGCGGAACGCCCAAGCTCCCCCATAAGGCCTGCCCCGAATGCGGCTACTATCGCGGTCGGCAGGTCATCAAAGAAACCGAAGATTGAGCGGGGCGCGCGTGGTGATCGCCAGCGATGTCCAGGGGGATGGGCTCGGATTTACGACCGAGCCCCCGGCCCGTCCTCGAACGATAAAGGTCAGGTCATGATTTTCCGGGACCGAATTGCCCTTATCACCGGAGCCTCACAGGGGATCGGCGAGGCGATCGCGCGCGAATTCGCGGCGGCCGGCGCGGCTGTCGCTCTCGTGGACATCCAGAAAGAGAAGCTCGACGCGCTCGCCGGCGAGATCGCCGGTTCGGGCGGCCGGGCCGCGGTCTTCGCGGCAGACGTCTCGAAGTTTGACCAAGCGACGGCCGTTGTCGAGGCCGTCCTCAAGGATCATGGGAAGATCGACCATCTCGTGAATAACGCGGGCATCACCCGCGACAACCTTCTCATGCGGATGAAAGAGGAAGACTGGGATGCCGTCCTTGCCGTCAACCTCAAGGGGGTTTTTAACTTCAGCAAGGCCGTCATCCGGAGCATGATCAGCGCCCGCTACGGCCGGATCGTGAACCTGGCCTCGGTCGTCGGACAGATGGGAAACGCCGGCCAGGCCAATTACGCCGCGTCGAAGGCGGGGCTCATCGGGTTCACCAAGTCGCTGGCCCGCGAGGTCGCGGGGCGCGGCGTCACGGTTAACGCCGTGGCTCCCGGCTATATCGCCACGCCGATGACCGCGAACCTGCCTGAGGCGGTCAAGACGGCGTTCCTCGGTCTCATTCCCATGCAGCGCTTCGGCGAGCCGGCCGAAGTGGCCCATGCCGTAAAGTTCCTCTGTTCGGACGAGGCGGCCTATATCACCGGCCAGGTCCTCCAGCTGAACGGCGGGATGTATATGTAAGATTGCGGTCGACTAAATTTTTTGGGAGGTAATCATGAACAGAGACGAATTATTGAAGAAAATGAAGACGATCGTCGCGGACAAGCTGAGCATCAGCGAAGAGCAGGTCACCGAAGAAGCCTCGTTCATCGAAGACCTGGGCGCCGACTCCCTCGACACCGTGGAGCTCGTCATGGCCCTTGAGGACGAATTCGGCCTCGACATCCCCGACGAGGATGCCGAGAAGCTGACGACGGTCGGAAAGGCGATGGAATATATCGTTGGCCATGTCAAATAATCCGGGGAGAACGAAGAGAACCAACGAAAGACGAGTCGTAATCACGGGGGCGGGTCTCGTGACCCCGCTGGGGGTCGGGACCGAGAAAAGCTGGGATGCGCTAGTCGCCGGACGGAGCGGAATCGGACCGATCACCCGCTTCGACGCCAGCCGCTTTTCGACCAAGATCGCCGGCGAGATCAAGGATTTCAATCCCCTCGACTTCATGGACCGGAAAGAGGTCCGGAAGATGGACCCCTTCATTCAATTCTCCGTGGCCGCCGGACACTTGGCCGTCCGCGACTCCGGCATCCGGCTCGAACGTCTCGCCGGAGACCGGTGTGGCGTTTATGTCGGCTCGGGGATCGGGGGCATCGGGACGATCGAAGAACAGCATAAAATCCTGCTCGAGAAGGGGCCGGAGCGCGTTTCCCCGTTTTTTTTGATTTCCACCATCATCAACGAAGCCGCGGGGCAGCTGTCGATCCGCTACCGCGCCACGGGGCCGAATTCGGCCACGGTCACGGCGTGCACATCGGGGACCCATGCCATCGGGGATTCGTTCCGGATCATCGCCCGCGGCGACGCCGACATCATGATCACGGGCGGCGCCGAAGCCGCGATCACGCCGCTCGGGATGGCCGGTTTTTGCGCCATGAAGGCCCTGTCCGAACGGAACGACGCGCCCGAGAAGGCGTCGCGGCCGTTCGACGCCGGGCGCGACGGGTTCGTCATGGGCGAAGGCTCGGGCATCGTCCTCCTCGAGGAGCTGGGTCATGCTCTCCGGCGCGGGGCGAAGATCTATGCCGAGGTCGTGGGCTACGGTATGACGGGCGACGCCTTTCATCCCGCCGCTCCGGCCGAGGACGGCGACGGCGCGGCGCGCGTCATGCGGCGAGCCCTGGAGGACGGCGGCGTGGACCCGTCCGAAGTCCAGTACATCAACGCCCATGGGACGTCGACGCCGCTCAACGACAAGATTGAAACGGCCGCCGTCAAAGCGGTATTCGGCGCGCATGCGTCCAAGCTGGGCGTCAATTCCACGAAATCGATGACCGGCCATCTCCTGGGCGCGGCCGGCGGGATCGAGACGGCGATCACGGCGCTTTGCATCAAGAACCGGATCATGACGCCGACGATCAACTATGAGCACCCGGACCCCGAGTGCGACCTGGATTATGTGCCGAACCGCGCCCGCCCGGCCGAGATCGTGTTCGCCATGAGCAATTCCTTCGGCTTCGGCGGGACCAACGGTTCGCTTCTTCTGAGAAGGTTCGAATAAAGAGAATCGGGAGCGCCGATGGGGACACGTTTCGTATTCTCAAGACGTCGCGACGCGTCCCGTTGATTAAGGGAGTCCACGATGAATATTCTGGTTTTCGTCAAGCGCGTTCCGGACACGGAATCGCGTATCCGGATTAACCCCCAAACCCGCTCGATCGTCGAGGAGGGGATCAATTTTATCATCAGCCCCTTCGACGAGTACGCCGTCGAGGAGGCCTTACGCCTCAAAGAGGCGAAGGGGGGTTCGGTGACGGTCGTCACGGTCGGACCCGATGAGGCGACGGCGACCCTCAAGAAAGGCCTGGCGATGGGCGCAGACGAGGCCGTCCTCATCAAAGACGACCTCAAGGAAACCTACGACGGCTTGCGTGTCGCGAGAATCATCGCGGCGTTCGTCGCGAAAAAACATCCCGGCGCCGACCTCCTCCTCTTCGGCAAACAGTCCGTCGGGGCCGACAACAGCCAAGTGCCGTCCATGGCCGCGGAATTGCTCGGCTGGCCGCAGGCGAACGTCGTGACGAAGCTCGAGATCGAAGGCGGCCAGGGCGTCGCCCGGCGCGAAATCGAAGGCGCAACCGAGCGCGTCGCGTTTTCGCTGCCGGCCGTGGTCTCGGCTCAGAAGGGGCTGAACGAACCGCGCTACGAAACGTTGAAAGGCATCATGGCCGCAAAGAGGAAGGTCATTCCGGTCGTGACGCTCGCGGAGCTTGGGTTGACGAACGATGACGTCGCGCCCCAGGTCGACGTGGTCGCGATGGAATTGCCGGCCGCCCGGAAAGCGGGGGCGATCATCCCCGGCCTGCCCGAAGAGGCGGCGAAGAAGCTCGTTGAGCTCCTCCGCCAAGACGCCAAGGTGATCTGAAGGAGACGGCCATGATCCTGGTTTTCATCGAAACCCGCGAAGGCAAGGTCAAGAAGAGTTCCCTCGAAACGCTCGGGGAGGCGAAACGACGGGCCGCCGAACTCGGCCTGCGCGTCGCGGCCGTCATCGCCGGGGCGAGCGTGGATTGTTTCGACCCGGATATTTACGCGCGCGGCGCCGATGCGGTCTTTCTCCTGGAAAACCCGGCGCTCGCCCAATATTCCGCCCAAGGCTTTGCGATCGCCCTGCACGCGCTCGTGGTTGACCTTAAGCCGGCGGCGGTCTTCATCGCCGCTACGGAGATGGGAAAGGACCTGGCGCCGCGCTTGGCCGCCCGGCTCGGCGTCGCCGTGGCCTCGGACTGCACCAAGGTTGAGGTCAAGGACGGGCGCCTGCTTTACACCCGTCCGGTTTACGCCGGTAAGGCTTATCTCAGCATCCGATTAAAGGCGACGCCGCAGGTCGCGACGCTGCGGCCGAACGTTTTTCCGTTGTTTTCGGCGCCCGGCGCGGCCGGGGAGGTCGTGAAGCGGGCGGCTGCAATCCCGGATGACGCCGTCAAGGGACGGGTGGTCGAGGTCGTTAAGGGCGCGGCCGAAGAGCTCGACGTGACCGAAGCCGCCGTCATCGTCAGCGGCGGCCGCGGGATGAAAGCGCCCGAGAATTTCGTTTTGCTCAAGGAGCTGGCGGCCGCCATTCCGCGCGCGGCGGTCGGCGCCTCGCGGTCGGCCGTTGATTCGGGCTGGATCGGCCACGAGCACCAGGTCGGGCAGACCGGCAAGACCGTGTCGCCCAGCCTGTACATGGCCTTCGGCATCAGCGGCGCGATCCAGCACCTGGCGGGGATGTCGTCCTCGAAAGTGATCGTTGCCGTGAACAAGGACCCCGAGGCACCGATCTTCAAGGTCGCGGACTACGGCATCGTCGGCGACCTCTTCCAAGTCATTCCGGCCCTCAAGGATGAGCTGAAGAAAGCATTCGCCGAATAGGGTCCGCCCCCTCCTCGGCCGCCATGAGCAATATCTAAGCTCTATAAATCCGTCGCAGGGCAGGGCTTAGGCCGATCAGGATTTTATAATCGGACTTTTTGACCGCTTGAGCCAGGCCCCAGAGGGCGATTTCCGCTCCGTCCTGCCGGCCGATGAGGACGATCTCGTCGCCGGTCCGGATATCCGGCCGGCCGGTCACTCGGATGTAGCTGTGGCTGGCCGTCACTTCGCCGATGAACGGAAAACAGCGGCCGCGGACCAGGCCTTGAGCGCCCTGAGCCAGCTCGAGCGGGATACCGTCCGCGTAACCGAGGGCGGCGGTTAAAATCCGTTCGGGCTTCTCGGCGACGAACTTGCGGAAGTAGGACAGGGATTCCCCGGGGACGATGTCCTTGACCAGGGAGGCGCGCGTCTTCAGCGACAGCGCCGGCCGCAGCTCCAGCCGCTTCAAGCGGTGCTCCTCCTCCGTGGGATAATGGCCGTAGATCGAGATGCCGGGCCGGACCATGTCCAGAAAAAATTCCTCTCCATAGCGAAATATGGCCGTGCTGGCGGCGGCGTGGCGCAGCCCCAGGGATAAGCCTTCTCGTCGCGCCGCGTCGGTGACGGCTAGAAACCTCCGATGCTGGACGAGGTCGAACTCTGGGTCCTCGCTGAAGGAATGAAAAACGCCCTCGACTACGATGTGAGGGAGGCGGGCCACCCTACGAAGAAAGGCCAAAGCCGCTTCATGATGAACGCCCACGCGGCCGAGCCCGGTATCTATCTTGACATGGACCTTGGCCCTTTTGTTTAGGGCTTTCGCCGTTTGGTCCAGAGTCAGGACGGCGTCCGTATAGGCGGATTGGCTGATGTCTTGACGGACGATGAGGGCGGTGTCGTCCGGGCCGAAGGGTCCGAGGTTGAGGATCATGCCGCGGAGGCCGGCTTGCCGTAGGGTGACCGCCTCGTTGAGCTTGCCGACGGCGATCCCCCGGACCGGGAGCTTTTCCAGGTATTTGGCCGTTTCGACCAAACCGTGGCCGTAGGCGTTGCACTTGAGCACGGCCAGGATCGGTCTCCGAGCGGTTTTCCTCTCGATCTGGCGGATGTTAAATGCGATGGCGGCCAGGTCGACCTCGATCCATGGATCGTAGGAGCCGTAAGATTCGGCCGGAGGGGTTTCCTCCCGCAAGGCGCGCCGCCCGCCTTCGATTCGCGGTCTCGCCCAGGCCCACGGCGCCAGCCCCGCCGCCGTTAGGAAACTTCTTCGTTTCATTCGGCCCATTTCCCCCTCCTTTCGAGGACCGTCATCCCCTCGTTTCTTCTCTCAGTCCCGCCGGCTCGGCGTACGGCCCGGGTATTCGTTCAGAAGGCCGCGACCTCGCCGCCGCCGGCGCGGCGGGTCACTTTTTTGAGAACCGGAGGTGACGCACGCGCCCCGAGTAGACGCTCATTCCGTCGACGCGCCCGATCTTGTCACGGCTGAAACGGATCATAGCACCGCCGGAGCTTCCCATGGCGAGGAATCCGTCTTCGTACGTCGGCTCGAGCATCGCGGCGGGCTCAGGCCGGTGCTGTAAGAATAGCTTCCCGGCCTTGACCGCGGCGATGTAAAAAACCTCGAGCTCGTCGCTCCAATATCGCCCTTCGTACTCGGCAAGCTTTTTGGGCGTGGGCAGGGCGGGTTCGACCCGCGTATAAACCGACGACGGAAAGCCCACGGACGTCATCCGCAACGTGGCCGGTTTCTTGTCGCCCCCGGCTTCGAAGACGTATTCTGCCCCGCTTTCGATCGCGAAACGGCCGGGCCCGACCGGGATGAGCTCCCGGCCGCGGCCTTCGCCTTCGACGAGCTTGCCTTCCCTTATGGAAAGCCGTAGAACGGCATCGGTTTTCAGGTCATGATAGAGACCGGCCCTCGCCTGAAGTTCTTCCGGCGCGACCTTCAGAATCTGGAGCTTGGGCTTTTCCTTGAGGACGCCGGCCAGGACGACATCGGCCACTTTGCGGGCGAGATCGCCCGCGTTAACGCCGCCGGAGTTACTCAATACGGCGATGGCCGTACGCTGTTCCGGGTAACGAGCGAGAAAGGCGCGGTATCCGGCCGTGGCTCCGCTATGGCTGATCTCTCGCAAGCCCTTGTATTCCGATACGCCCAGCCCCAGGGCGTAGGCGATGGCCGTTCCGTCGTTGAGCTTTGCCGGGACCTCCATTTCGTCGAGGGCTTCTCGGCCGATGACGCGGGGGTTCCAGAAGTTTTCCGACCAGGTCAACAGGTCTCCCATCGTCGTCAGCAATCCGCCGTTCCCGTAGACGTTGGTGAAGGACATGTCCTGGTGGAACTTCGCGTCCCGGCCTGAGGAATACGCGGTGGCCCTCCCTTTGACGATCTCCGTGAAGTCATCGCGCCACTGGGTGTCGGCCATGCCGAGCGGCCGGAAGATCTTCTCCTCGCAGAAGTCGGCCAGGGACGTTCCGCTCGCCCGCAGGACGACCCAGGCCATAAGAGCATATCCCGTGTTACTGTAGAGATACTCGTCGCCCGGGGCGAAGTTCAGGTCCTTCTGGCGGTTCACGAGGTCGAGGATCTCATCCAGGGTGTGGACGGCACGTCCCGTCGGCCGTCCGGCCGCGCTCAACAAGCCCCACTGGTCCCGGATGCCGCTTGTGTGGGTCAGGAGATGCCGGATCGTGATAACGGGCACGAAGGGAGGGACTTCCGGAACGTATTTCCGGATGTCGTCCCCGAGGGCGAGCTTTCCCTCCC
>JBGOYP010000009.1:0-21001 GCA_041479785.1 Candidatus Aminicenantia bacterium
ACATCCTCGACACGGCCGATTGGAACCGGTCGCTTACGATCCTCCCCGCCGGAGAATCGGGTATCCCGGCCAGCCCGCATTACGGCGACCAGACCGCGCTCTATATCGCGAACAAGTACCATGCGGACTATGTCAGCCGGGATTTGGTCGAAAAATCAGCAAAATACAAAATGACGATCTCGGGAAAATAAGGGCGACGGCCTCCTTCCCGGGATTATCCTCTTTACGCGATAGGAGGTATTGATTCCGAGCTTTTCAGGAAGGAATGTCGCGGAGCGCGAAAAAGCAAATCCCTATCCCTTATCGTGGTTCCTTGAATCATGGTCCTGATGAGGATTAAGCCTTCAGGAGATCGACGATCATGAAACGACATCTTCTTCAAATGGCGACGATCCTTGTATTCGGCATAACCTGGCTCATGATCTATGATTTTACGAGCCGCATGGGCATGGATTCTCCCCGGACGATGTCATTCGTTCCTCCGACACAAAAATATCCATGGCTTTTTCTGCCTTGGACGGGAATTGTTTATTTTTTCGGAGGTTTTCTGAGCGTCATTCTGCCTTTTTTTTGGAATTGGAGTCGGAGAAACTTCTTTTTTGTCATAGCGTCCAATGCCATCGCTTCCGGAATCGCTTTCATCACGTATGTCCTCTACCCGTTGAAAATCGTCCGGCCCCATTTTCAAGGTTCAGACTTCGGACTCCACCTTATGCGGATTTTTACCTCGTGGGACGGCACGACCAATTGTTTCCCGAGTTTCCATGCGATCTTCGCCGTGTTGTGCGCATTATTAATAACTCGTCATCATCTCCCGAAGATTTTGAAATATTCGTTTTGGATTTTGGCGATCTCTGTATGCTGCGCCACGGTCACTGTCGGCCAGCATTATGTCATGGATGTCCCGGCTGGTATCTTCACGGCGATCTTTGCGTTTTATCTCTCTCGATGGCTTTTGGACAGACGAGAATCAAGGATCACACGTATTTCGCGCTTTTGACACCGAACCGAGGACATCCCTATAATCATGGCGCGATGAGCAACGCGGAAACCGAGCTTTGTCGGCGTATGAATCGTCGGCCGGGCAAAAGGAGATGCTTGAAGGTCACGGCCACGTCGAGATCACGGATTAACATTCACGGGTGTATTTTGGAATAAAATGGGGAAGGGGCAGGAGGTGCCGGTCATGGCCGCTTATACGAGAAAGATCCAGAGCATATGTCCCGTGTGCAAGAAGACCATTGACGGGGAGATTTACGAACGGGACGGAAAGATCTTCTTGAAAAAGGAGTGCCGGGAGCACGGGACGTTCGACGATTTCATCCACGGCCAGGCCGAACGTTATCGGTGGAACCAGAGGTTCCTCAAGGACGGCACGAAGGTCAGGGAGGGCGTATCGGGCAGGAAGACGGGCTGCCCCCACGACTGCGGCCTGTGCGAGGACCATATCAACACGCCGGCGATCGCCCTGATCGAACTCACGAACAGGTGCAACCTGCGGTGTCCCATATGCTTCGCGAACGCGAATGCGCGCGATTACGTCGTGGCGCCGCCGTACGAGGACATCGTGGAGGTCATGAAGCATTTCAGGAGCCTCAAGCCCAGCCCGCCCATCACGGTTCAGTTCACGGGAGGAGAGCCCACCCTCAGGCAGGACCTGCCGCAGATCATCCGCAAGTCCATTGACCTGGGGTTTAAGCACATCATGCTCACGACCAACGGTCTGAAGATGGCCGAGAGCATAGATTACTGCAGAGACCTGGTGGAGGCGGGGACGAACGCGGTCTACCTCCAGTTCGACGGCCTCGATCCCGAGACGTGGGTCAAGACGAGAGCGATGAATCTCCTCCCCCAGAAATTGAAGGTCATCGAGAACTGGCGGACCGTGAACAAGGAGTTTATGCGGAAGCACGGGAAGCCGGGCGCGGGCGTGGCGCTTGTCCCCACGATCGCGAAGGGCATCAACGTCCACGAGATCGCCAAGATTATTGATTTTGCGGTGAAGAACATCGACGTCGTGGTGGCCATTGTCTTCCAGCCCATCTCCCTGTGCGGCAGGTACGACGAGAAGAAGCTGCTGGATATGAGGTTCACCTCCTCGGAACTCCAGGCCATCATCGACCAGCATACCCAGGGCGTGCTCCATCCCTGGTATCCCATCTCCTCCATCTCCGAGTTCGCGAAACTCATTGACTGGTTTGACGAGGCGGAGACGGTAGAATTTTCCTGCCATCCCGACTGCGGCTTCGCCACCTGGCTCATCGTGAACGAAAAGACGGGCGCGTTCGAGGGCATCAATCACTGCGTTGATCTCGACGGGGCGCTTGCCTTTTCCAAGGGGATGTGGTCGCAGATTGTCGCCGACGGAAAACAGTCCGATGCGCATTACCTCTATCGCAAGGGGAAGAAGATGAGGTACCTCCTCGGCCTCCGGAAATATCGGTTGAAGAAGGGGCGCGCGGCCAGACTCCTCACGCGGCTCATCCTCAAGCCCTCCTACGGGACCGTGGAGGCGTTCATGTTCGGGCCCAGCGTCATGATCGGCTGCATGCATTTCCAGGACCCCAACAACATGGACACGGAGAGGGTGAGGAGGTGCCTCGTGCAGTACGGGTACAGGAATCCCAAGGACGGAACGATGAAGCTCGTGCCGTTCTGCACCATGAACTCCCTGCATAGGGAGAGGGTGGAGGCGGAGCTGGCCCAACCCGGCACGCGAGAAGCGGAGGCGGATCCTCCTCAGGCGCACCAGGGGGGTCCTTCCTCGGGCTGAATGACGGGACTGGACGTCGCGAGCCAGGCGCGACGATCACTCCACTCTGAGCGCCTCGATCGGGGAAAGCCGCGATGCGCGCCGGGCCGGATAGACTCCGAAGAATATCCCAATCGCGGCCGAGAATGCCACGGCCAGAAACGCGGCCCATGGGGTGATGACGACGGGCAAGGGGGGGAACGCCAGTCGCGCCACGAACACGACGGCAACGGTCAACAGAATTCCGGCCAGGCAGCCGATCATCGAGAGGACGACGGACTCGACAAGGAATTGAGCGAGGATGTCTCGCGAGCGGGCCCCCGTCGCCTTGCGCACCCCGATCTCGCGGGTTCGTTCGCTGACCGAAGCGAGCATGATATTCATGATCCCGATCCCTCCGACGATGAGAGAGATGGCGGCGATGGCGACCAACGTGAAGGTCAGGACCGTGAGGATCGAATTGAGCGCGGCCAGCATCTGGTTTTGGGAAATGATCGTGATGTCCTCCACGCCGTTGTGCCGCGACCGGATCAGGGCCTTGATGGCGTCTTCGGCGGCCCCGACATCATCGGTCGACCGAGCCCGGACGAGGATCTCGACAAGGCCGGCGGTGTTGAACAGCCGACGGGCCGCGGTCACCGGGATATACACCTGATCATCCAGGTCCCACCCGAAGATCGCGCCCTTGGGCTCCATCGCTCCGATGACCCGAAAGGGCGTCCCCATCACCTGGATGAACTTGCCCAGGGGGTTTTCGTTGCCGAACAATTCGGTCCTGACTTTGCTCCCGAGGACCACGGACCGTCGCTCCCCGTCGACTTCGTCCTGGCTGAGAAACCGGCCGGCCTCAGGATAAATGTCCCGGACGTAAGTATATTCGGGCCCCGTCCCCGTTACGAGCGTATTCCTCGAATGGCCTTCCTGTTTGACCAGGCCGAACCCGAGGATCACCGGAGCAACCCCGCTGATGGAGGTCGTCTGCCGGCGGATGGCGTCGGCATCGGCTTGGGTCAATTTACGCATGTTGGCGCCGCCGATGAGCCAACTCGTATGGATCGTCTCCCGCTTGCCGGGGGTCACGATCAACATATTGCTCCCCATGCCCGCGAATTGTTCAGCGACATATTGCCGGGCGCTGTGACCCAGCGAGACCAGGGAGATCACGGCGAAGACGCCGATAATGATCCCGAGCATCGTCAGCGCGCTGCGGAGCTTGTTTTCGGCGAGGACGTTGAAGGCTACCCCGACCGATTCCCAAATGTTCAAATCACGCTTCATGACGATGATTTAGAACTCGCCATCTTTCTCGACCACGCGCAGGCCGTCCCGGAGCTTGGCGTTTTCGGGCGGCTTGGCGATCCGGTCTCCGACGGAGAGGCCCGACGTGATTTCGCTCCATTCCCAATTGGACATCCCGGTCTCGACGACGGTCTCTTTGAGCTTTCCCCCCGACACGCGATAAACGATTTTGCCTTTCAGCCGAACAAGGATCGCGGCCGCGGGGGCGACCAAGACGTCCTTCCGGGTCGAGACTAAAATCTCGGCGTTGACCGACATCCCGGGAAGAATGCCGGCTTTTGCGTCTTGGCCTAGACGGATTTTTACTCGCGCGGTTCGGTTTTGGTCCAACGTCCTGGAGATGAACGGAAAGATCTCAACGACGTTTCCCGTCAGCGTCCGTTTGCCGAGGGCGTCCATGGCCAAGGATGCCGGCTGTCCGATCTTGAGTTTCCAGTAATCGTTTTCGTCCACATCGACGACCACGAACAGCTGCGAATCGTCCGCGAGTTCCAGCTGACCGTGCGACGGCACGGGAATTTGGGCCTGAGAGAGGATGGCCGATGCTTCGGGAGTCACCCCGGCTGTCTCCGGCCGTTCCGATCCCGCCGCCGGTGAAACGCCGGCGAAAGACGCTATCGCCGGCCCGCTCCAGATTTGACCGATTTCCAGGCTGGAGTCCAGAAGGAGCCCGTCAAACGGCGCTTTGACCTGGGTTTTTCTCAGCGAGGATAAAGCGATGTCGCGGTTCACTTGGGCTTGACGCAGGGCGGATTCGGCCGCATCCAGTTCGGCCATCCCGAGATCGAGGGCCATCTTGGCGGCTTCGAATTGTTGAGCGGTCATCGTCTCGCCTTCGGACAGTCTCTTGGCCCGTTTGAAGTCCAGTTGGAGTTGGACCTCGTGGACCTTGGCCTGCTTCACGCGGGCTTCAAAAAGGGGGAGGGCCGCATTCAAAGCGCGGAGCCGGTCCTTGAAATCCGAATCATCGAGGACGACCAAGGTCTGTTCCGCCTTCACCCGGTCGCCTCGCTTGACCTTGACCTCTTTAATCCGGGCCGAGGTTTCCGGCAGAATGGAAACGCGTCTCGCCGGTTCGATATAACCGGTGGCGATTCCGGTGACGGTTTCGCTGATGTCCATCCTCTTCACATCCCAAATAGCGACCGCAACCGGTTTGGGGCGTACGGCCTGATAGGTCAAGACGGCGGCCGCGGCGAAAACGAGCATGACGATGGACAGCGGGATCAACTTTCTCGACATGACGCCTCCGTGATCACGACGGCTGGTCCCCGCGGCATCGTTTGAACGCCTTTCATTCTTATTTCCGAATCATAGCCGCCGCTTCATACCGTGTCAAGAATTTCGGACTTGGGACGTGAGCGTCACGACTTCGTGAGCCCTTGCCCGCGTCTTTTAATCGCGTCACGGTCTGCCCGTACATCTTTCCGGCAGGCCGTAATTTCCAAGCCGTCCAGGGACCGTATGACGATCTCGGGAAAATAAGGGCGCCGAAACCAGAGAGCGATTTTGACTTAGAGCCGCGCCCGTCAGGCTCGGCCGCGCAAATACGCGATCATCCGCGGGACGATGAGCGGCACGACGTCGGGCAGCATGTGCGGCATCAGGTTGTCCATGACCTTGGGCATCATATCGGGCATCTGTTCGCTCATATAGTCGGGCATGGGGACCAGCGCCGCGACGCGGTCGAGCATCGCCGGCATGACCTTCGGCATCATCCCGGGCAGAAGTATCGGAAACAGGACCGGGAACATCGGTTTCATCAGCGTGAACATAAAGCCCCCGACCGGACCAAGCTTCCCGATGCCCCTCATCATCGCGCCCATGCCGAGCGGCATGGCCTTGAGCAGCTCGGGCCACATCGTCGCCATCAGGTCCGCGAAGCCCCGCGGCGTCATCAGCGCGATCATGCCCTCGAAGACCTTCCACTGCCTGGACACCTCGGGGCTCGGGTCGGCGAATTTGTGGCCGAGCGATTCGCAGGCGAACGCGGCCAGGTCCCGGATCTCGACCGGCGAATTTTTCTTCTCTTTGGAGACCCGGAGCTGAAACTCGCAGCACGGGCAGAGGGCAAGGATCGTCCGGGCGCCGACCGCCGTCGCCTCGCCGATCCGCATTTCGCCGATGTCGTGGGCGATGAGCGGGTCTTTGATCAGAGTCAGGACGCTGCCGCAGCAGTGCGCGTTTTCATGATGATGGGTCATCTCGACGAACTCGACGCCGGGGATCGCCTTGATAATATCGCGCGGCGGCTCGTAGACGTCCGAGACGCGCCCGATGTGGCACGAGTCGTGCCAGGTGACGCGCTTGTTCAGAGGTTTGGGAAACTTGAACGTCCCCGCCTTGATTTTGTCCGAAATGACCTCGCTGTAATGCCGGGCCGATACGCCGAGCTCGAGGCCGAGCTTCTTGGTCCATTCGGGATAGACGTGCCGCCACATCATATCGCATGCCGGACAGCTCGTGATGACGGTATCCGCTCCGGTTGCTCTGACCGCTGCGATGTTCTTTTTCATGGTCTCGGCGAATAGCTCCCATTTTCCGACAATGAGCATCGGCGTCCCGCAGCAGTTTTCAACATTACCGAGATGAGTGAAATCGACGCCGGCGGCGTCGAGTAGGGTCACGGCCGCCTGTCCTATGTCGTTCTCGACGTAGGAGACCGTGCATCCTCCGAAATAGACGTTTTTCGCCTTGACGCCGAGGCCGTGCTTATCGTTCAAGGCCGCGGGGAACCAATCGCTCCGGTTCTTCCGGTACCCGGCCCAGATGTCGCCTTCGGCCCGGATCGCCTCGGCCATCATCTCGAACGGCGGGATGGGCATCTTCTTGTCGTCTTCGACCAGCTTTCCGCGGAGCTTCATCCAGCTCGATTCGATAGGCAGCGAGGCGGAGCAGCGGAGGTTGCACAGCTCGCAGGTCGTGCAGACGAGAAATGTGTACACGGCTTTCTGGTCCCAGTCCGCCCGGCCCTCCATGAACTCGCGCAGCCAGTACCACTTGCCGCGCGGCGACTGGCTCTCCCAGCCGCGGCCGTAGAACTGGTCGCACTCGTCGATGCAGTAGCCGCACTGCGAGCAGGCGTAGGCGTACCAGGCGACGTCGGCGGGAATGCCGCGCGTGGGCGAATCGGCGAACCGCTCGCCGACCGAAACCGCCATCTTGTTTCCAAACAGACGGACCAGCGGTTCGAACACCGAGGCCCAAGCAAAGGCGCGGCTGACGAGCTTGCCTCCGAAGACTTTGTCGGGGTTGAGGATGCCGGCCGGGTCGACCTGCGTTTTATAGTCTTTGAGCCGCCGGGCCCGCTCGGGGCCGAGGATTTCGTTGATCCGGCTCGTGAAATACAATCCGGTCGAATACGGCCTCCCGCCGTATTTCTCGGCGATCTTCACGATGGACAACACCAGGCCGAAGACGAAATTATAAGAGAATTTACGCTGGTCGGTCGGGATGAAGCCGAGGATGACGACTTCGGGTTTTCCGTCGCGCCCGGCTCGGACGATAACGCCTTCTTTGACCACGGGTTGGTTGACCAATTTTTCGACCTCCGCCAAGACCCGGCCCAGGTTCTCGAGCGGGACGACGATTTCGGCCGGAACGAGCGATGGCCCGAGTCGCTTAACGATCATCAGCTTGAACCGGTTCTTCCACTCGTGGTCGGCGATCGCCTGAGAAAGGACGGACCCGCCGTGGTTCCTCAGGATCTCGGGGAAGGCGGCGAAGGCCGGGCGGTCCTTCCTGCGATAAGCCAAAACGGCGATATATGCTTTAGGCAACAGGACCCTGTGTTCCGCCTCGTGGCCAAGATGCATGCGCAACGGCGCTTCGTTCTTGAGCTCGGCCATTTTGGGATTGATGAAGAGGACGGACCATAAAGGAAGTTTTTTTGCGATGGCGTCCTGGATGAGGTCCGCGAGATTCTGGGCCGCGGGAACGGATACGGCCGTGACATCCAGGTCTTCGAGCGCCCGGACTTTGAGCGTCACCCGGGTGATAAAGCCGGTGATGCCCTCGGCGTCCGAAACGAGCTCGAGGTCCGCGCTCGAAAAATCTTTAATCTCGCCGTTCGGCAGGACAACCCGGGCGCTGACCACGTTCTCGGCGAACCAGCCGTATTCGAACGAGCCGATGCCGGCTCCGCCCTGGGCCAGCCACCCCCCCACCGATGAGGACGGATAGCTCGTCGGATAGAGGCGGAGGGTCAGGCCCTCGGCGTTGAGTCGCGTATCGAGCTTTTCCCAGGTGATGCCGGGTTCGACGGTCGCGGTCCCATTCTTAGCATCGACCGCCAGGAGGTTCTTCATGCGGAAGAAATCGACGACGACGCCTTTCCGCGTCGGAATGACGCCGCCGTAGCCTGACGTCGCCTTTCCACGCGGGACGAGGACGACCTTCCGGTCCGCGGCCCAGCGGACAAGGTCGACAAGCTCCTGTTCGCTCTCGGGCTGAACGACCGCGTCGGGGACCGTATCGCCAAGAAGCGGTTTGATCAGCCCGGGAATGGCCGCAATATCATGACCATTGAGAAGGCGCTCAGTCCGGTCGAAATTCGCGCGCGCGCCGAATTTTTCCTCGAGCCACCGCCGGTCGGTCTTGGTCAGCGTCGCCATGAGGTCCTCCTTCTAAGCGTCTCCGTCCGAAGGATATCCGTTCCCGGTTTCCGTTCGTAACGAGCCAGGGTCCAACTTACGTAATATCCTATATATTTTATAGGAATAATTTGACAAGGTCAATCCTACGGAACTCATCTCCATTGGAGGGATTTCGCAACCCTTCCTTGAATCTGCTTGACAGGGGTATGACCAGGGTAATATAATATTCTTACCGATTAATAAACTAGGCCATGAGAAAATCAGCCAAATTCTCCGTCAGTCTCCCATGGGAGGATTTCGGGGCCATGGAAACGGACCGAAAAGTGACCGGCCTCGGCCGTAGCGCTTTTCTGCGTGATGCCCTTCGCCGGGCAAGGGAGCAAAAAAGGAAGGAACGCCGGATCCTGGATTATATCGCAGGATACCGCCGAGTCCCGGAAGACTCCGAGATGGCCGAGGCCGGGGTTAAGGCGGCGGCGGAAATTTTCGAAAAAGAAGACTGGAAATGAAGCGCGGAGAGGTCTGGTGGGCGAACCTTCCTCTCCCCGCCGGGCGGCGTCCTGTCATTCTGCTCAGCCGGGACGAAGCCTATGCCGTCCGGTCGGCGGTCAGCGTCGCTCCAGTGACGACGACGAACCGGGCGATCCCCGTCGAAGTCCAACTGGGGACGGAGGATGGATTGTCCAAGCCGTGCGTCGTCAATCTCGACTCGATCCTCACGATCCCTAAAGCGCGATTACTATCGAAGATCGCGCTTCTTTCGGAAACGAAAATCGTCGAAATCGACCAGGCCATCCGCTTTGCCCTAGGTTTGGATTGAAGACGACTCATGCGAGGCTACTACAGCCGACGTTTGGCGGCCGATCGACTCAAGGCTTGTTATGATATTGCGCCGCCCAGAACAAAACAGTATCTCGAGGCCGAGATTGCCTTCGTTCTCAGCAAGGTTACGAGAGAGCATAGGGTCCTTGAAATGGGTTGCGGCTACGGAAGGCTCATCCATAGACTGAAAGACAAGGCGAAAGGCGTCGTGGGCATAGACACGTCGGAGGAAAGTTTGCTTATGGCGAAGCACGACCTTGGGGCCGCCCCTTCCGTATGGCTTGCGAAAATGGATGCGGTTGGCATGGGCTTCCATGACCGAGTTTTCGACGTCACGCTCTGCATTCAGAACGGCATTTCAGCTTTTGCGGTCGATAAGACTAAGCTTTTACGCGAAGCCATTCGAGTCACGCGGCCGGGCGGCACCGTTCTTTTTTCGAGCTATTCCGCTCGATTCTGGCCCCACCGGTTGGAGTGGTTTGAAGCCCAGGCCGCGCATGGGCTTGTCGGCCCAATCGATTATGAACAGACGAAGAACGGCGTGATCGTGGGCAAAGACGGTTTCCGAGCCACCACGATTTCGCCCGAAGATTTTCAAGCTTTGGCGGCTCAGGTCGGGCAAGAGTCGACGATCGTCGAAATCGACGGCTCGAGTTTGTTCTGCGAGATCAAAGTAAAATGACGTTGCCCGCCGGAAAACGCAAAGGCTATGTCGAAATCAAGGGAAGTCCCCCTGACCGCTTAGGACGGCTCGCTCTCTCGGTTGGGCCGGAAGAAATAAGTTCCGCTGACGGATAATTAGGAAACGGGTATTTTGTCACCGAATAGGATTCAGGGCTTGAAGACTTCGCTCGAGAGCGTCGCCCGGCGCATCCGCTCTTCGACCGGATGGACGCCGATACCCGGCCCGGTCGGGACCTTGATCACGCCGCCCTTCTCCAGGACGATTTCGGGGTCGATCAGGTCCTGTCTCCAGTAGCGGTTGCTGGCCGATAAATCGTGGGGCAACGTGAAATTCGGCATCGTCGCGATATGAAGATTGTGGGCTCGACCGATGCCCGATTCGAGCATCCCCCCGCACCAGACCGGGATGCCGTGTGCCCGGCAAAAATCGTGGATCTTCCGGCCTTCGACCATCCCGCCGACGCGGCCGACCTTGATGTTGATGATCCGGCAGCTCCCCATCTCCCAGGCCTGCCGCGCCGTGGTTTCGTTCAGGATGCTCTCGTCCAGGCAAATCGGCGTCTTCATCTCCTTCTGCAGCTTGGCGTGGTCCCAGAGGTCGTAGGGCGCGAACGGCTGCTCGACCATCAGGAGGTTGAACGCGTCGAGTTTTTTAAGGTGTTCTATATCGACAGCGGTGTAGGCCCCGTTGGCGTCCACCTGCAAGGCCAGGTCCGGGAAGCGGCCCCGCACGGCGGCGCAGGCCTCGACGTCCCAGCCCGGCTTGACCTTGATCTTGATGCGCCGATAGCCTTCGTCGAGATGGCCGGCGATGCGGTCGAGCAGGTCTCCCAGGGAATCCTCGATACCGCAGCTCACCCCGGCCGGGATCTCGGACCGGACGCCGCCATACAGCTTCGATAGCGGCACATTTTGAGCTTTAGCTTGGAGGTCCCACAGCGCGAGCTCCAGCCCGGCTTTGGCCATGGCGTGGCCGCGGAATCGTTTGACGGCCCGATAATAATCGTCGGGCGTCACTACCGCTTCTTGAAAGACCGCGGGGATGAGATAGTCTTTGAGGATGTGCCGGGCCGTCGTGGTCGTTTCCGAGCTGTAGAGCGGCGCCGCGGCCGCGACGACCTCGCCGTAGCCGCATAGCCCGCCGGCGAAGACCTTGACGATCATAAAGGTCCGGTCGAACTCACGGCCGAAGCTCGTCTCAAAGAAATGAACGTAATCCAGCTTGAGAAGGGCCAGTTCGATGCGCTCGATCTTCATGGGGCGGGTCATCCTTTTTTCAATACGTAGAAGGTGCGGTCGCCGAAAATGAAATCATCGAGCCGGTAACCCCGGCGGAAATAATGCTTCAGCGCCGTGCGCACGGCCTTCTGCCAACGGCCGACGAGGCCCGCTACGGGTTTGAGGTCGCGGATGGTTTTCGGCAGTTCGACAAGGAGCCGCGGCGCGTCGAGCGACAAATCCGGCCGCCGGGGGACGATCACCGGGTAAACCCCGCCCGGCTTCTGCTCGACCGCCGGGGCGAGTTCAGCCGGGTCGAGGGGGGCGTGCGTTCCTTCCATCCTCCGCTCGACCCGCCGCGACGTGATGGCCCACTCGACGAGCAGGCGGTCGGTCGGGACGCGATCGTCGAGCTTCAGGGCCGGCGTGCCGCCGTAAAAATCGTCGAGGTACGTCCGGCCGACCGCGCCCAGGATATGCAGGTTGAGGTTGGCGTTGCGGGCCTGCATGGGGTCATAGGTCCAGGTAATGAGGTCGTAGCCGCGCTTGACGGCTTCGCCCCACTGCGCCCACTTGAGCTTTTTGCCGAAGCCGTAGCCCTGAAATTCGGGCAGGACGGCGAGTTGGTGCGAATGCTGGCAGTGTTTTTTCCCTAAGACCGAAGGAAACGAATACACGTAACCGGCCATGGTCTTCCCGACGAACGCCCCGAGCAGGATCGCCCCCGTCTCGACGGAGATGCAGAAATGATGGATGGGTGTGATATCGAGGTCGGCATGGCCCCAGACGACGCGCTGTAACTCGACGCAAGCCTGGTAATCGTCGTAACTGCGTAGCGGTCGGATCCGGACCCTATCCATGGAGACGGATTCCCTTTCTTGCCGCGATCTTCTCATAAACGGCAATGATTTTGCGGGCCATCGCCTCGGCCGAAAATTTCGCGTGGACGACTTCGTAGCCGCGCCGGCCCAGGCGGGCGGCGAGCGCCCGGTCGCTATAGAGGCGAAGGATGGCGTCCGCCATCGCCTTCGGGTCGCGCGGCGGGACGAGAAGGCCGGTGTCGTTGTCAAGAACGACCTCGGGGATGCCCCCGACGGCGGTCGCGACGACGGGAAGCCGGCTGGCCATGGCGTCCATGATCGAGCTGCCGAGGCCCTCCAGATAAGAGGACAGGACAAAGACGTCGAGCGAAGCCAGGATCCGCGGAACGTCCTCGCGAAAGCCGAGGAAAAAGACGAGGTCTTCGACGCGAAGGTCCTTTGCCTGCTGGTCGAGCTCGAGTTCGAGCGAGCCCTTGCCGACGACGATGATTTTGATATGCGGGGCCTGACGTTTGATCAAGCTCGCCGCCTCGAGGAGATACTTATGGCCTTTATGGTCCTCGAGCGCCGCGACGATCCCGACGAGAAAGTCGTCCGCGGCAAATCCAAACTCCGTCCGGAGGAAATCTTTCGTCTGGACCTCGTCGAACGGGGAGAAATCGATGCCCGACGGGACGACCTCGATCACCGCGGGGTCGATGCCGCCTTTAAGGAGGACATCGCGGACGCCTTCGGAGATGGCGATGATGGCGTCCACGTTTTTCGTGTACTTGCGGCGGCTGAAGATGTTCCTCTTCAACCGGAAATCGACGCGCCGGGAGATGATCCGGATCGGCACCTTCGCCCAGCGGCAGGCCCGGCCGCCGACCGCGACCGCGTGAGCGTCGTGAAAATGGGCCAGGACGCATTCCCGCCGTTTCATCGCCCGGGAGAGTCGGAACGCGGCGCCCATGCTCATCTCGCTCGCCATCTTGAGCGGCAGAACGGGAAGCCCTTCGGCGGCCGCTTTTTCGTGGAGGGGGCTTTCCGGCTGGACGACGAAGGTGAACGGAATGCCCCGTTTGCCGAGCTCGCGGGCGAGATACAACGACTGGCGCTGGCCGCCGCGCCATTCCTTCCCCGCGTCAATCTGGAAAAGGTTCAAGCCGCTCTCCTTTTTTCCAGATTTCGCGGAGTTTCGCGTAACGGACGAAGATCGAGTAGCCGTGGAGGACGGCGATGACGAGCCCGGCGAAACCGTCGAGGAAGCCGCGTTTGACGATGTAGGACTTCAGGAACCGCGAGCCCGGCAGGAGGACGAGATGATGCCAGCGGCACTTTTTCTTCGCCGCGTAAAGCTTTTGCGCGCCGAGGTCGGAAAACCTATTGATCCGGGTGAGATGGTCGTGGATGTCGCGATACGTGAAATGAAGGATCGCCCCCCGGAGCGGAGCGACGTCGCCGTCCACGACGAGCCGTTCATGGACGTACTCGCCCTCCCAGCGCGCCAGTCCCTTGCGAAAAAGGCGGATCTTGCGGTCCGGATACCAGCCCGAGTGCCGGATCCAGCGGCCGAGATAGAAGACCTTGCGGGGCATGGAAAATGCCGCGCAGGAAGGCTCGGTTTTCGCCAGCGCCAGGAGCTCGTTTCGCAGTTCGGGCGAGAGCCGCTCGTCGGCGTCGAGCGAGAGAATCCACGGGTGGACCGCGTGACTATCGGCGAAATTCTTCTGGTCGGCGTAGTTCGTCCAGGCGCGCTCGAAGATCTTGTCCGTAAATTTGCGGACGAGCTTGACGGTCTTGTCCAGGCTGTGGCTGTCGACGACGATGATTTCCGAGGCGATCCCCTCGAGGCTTTGGAGGGCGGCCTCGATCTTTTCCTCCTCGTTGAAGGTGATCAAGACCGCGGATATTTTCACGGGTTGAAATTAGCACAAGGATGGGATTTAGGCAAGCCGGGACGGGCGGGGCATCAGGGTCGACGGCCGTCGATGATGAGAATAAACCGACGCGTTGCCCGTCCAAGCTCATGGTGGGCCCGCCCAGGCCCGGAAGCCATACCAAGGAGTTGACAGAATGATGATGAAGTATTACCTTAGTAGTATGAAAATAAAGACATCTATAACACTTTCCGAAGACCTCTTAAAAATCTTGGACCGATACGCCCCTGAGAACAGGTCGGAATTCATCGAAAAAGCCCTGCGGGCGTTCATCGCCCGGCTCGCCCGGGAGGAACGGAACGCGCGCGACATCCGGATCATCAACGAGAAGGCCGCGGCGCTCAACAAAGAAGCGCTCGATGTCCTGGGTTATCAGGTGAAGCTGTGAGACGCGGCGATTTTTATCGAGTCGCCCATCCCTCGAGCCGAGATCCCAAGAAATTCCGGGTCTTCGTCATTGTCAGCCGTCAAGCGTTGATCGATTCACGCTTTTCAACCGTCGTCTGCGCCCCGATCTATACGGAGGGCCACGGTTTGTCGACCCAGGTCCCGGTCGGCGTCGAGGAGGGGCTCAAGCACGACAGCGCTATTCATTGCGATGAGCTGGTGAGCCTGGACAAATCGGTCTTGACCAATTATGTCGGAACCTTGCCGCCGGAAAAGATGACCGCCCTCGATGCTGCCCTGCGGAAGGCGCTCGACCTGGCGGATTGAATCCGTCGTTTAATCTATTCTTTTTATCGAATGATCTTGGAGTCGGTCTCCACGGTGAAGAAGCGGTATTTATCATAGCGGATATCGATGTTCGCCTTCGTATCGCTCGGCGGCCTTACCATGCCCGTGTATTCGATACGGATTTCGGACCGGCTCGGAAAGAGAATGCCATTTTTTTCGACTTCGTAATCGTACGAGACGGTTAAATGCGGCGTCAAATGATGCCGCCGGCACTCCTCAAGAATCTGATCGTCGACGGCCGGCGAAGCCAACTCGACTTCGGCTTTGAGAATCCGGAACGTCTTTTTGTCCACCCAGATCCGGCCCGATTTGATTTCTTCGCCTCTCTTCCGTCTTGGCTTAATACCGATGATATAAGCGCCGTTTCCCCGAATTCTCTCTTCTCCGGCGATTTCATAATTGAAGGACAGCCGACGATCGCCGCTCAGAAGCTGAACCGGAATGAAAATCGGATTTCCGGAATATGGCAGATTCGCCGCCCGGGCTGCATTTTCCGACGCGGTTTTTTCTCCCATCTGGTCCGACGATGTTCGTTTTTCCTGGATTTTGCCGTCCTTTCGAATCAACTGGTAGTCGTTGACATATGTGGCCTTGTCCGCGCGCCGGAGCACGGGATAGGCGTATCTCGCAGAAACCGTAAAATCCTCCAAGACGATATAGTTGAAAACATCCTCCGCTTCTTTGATGGTCCTCATGGTTGCGCCGATTTTTTCCCGGCAGACGTAAAACAATGAGGCTTCGGACAGCGTCCGGCAATATTCGGCGCAGCGGTCGAGAACCGTCCGCAATTCGGCGCTCTGGGATTTTTCCGCCAAGACTTCTCCAGCGGCCGGACGATCGTCCTGACTTTGGCCTGCCGCTTTTAAGTCTCCTGGATCGAAAATGACGGAAATGAACGTCGGAACCGAAATCGGCGTTCCGGCATAAACGTAGGGCTGGTATTTCCATTGTTTCACGGCCGCAAGGGCTAATTTGTCCAAATCCGGATGGAGGTGTCGGACGATAAACGCACCATCCATGACGTTTCCTTTTCGATCGATCATGGTGAGGATGGCGATTTCGCCCGCGACTCCCTCGTTTTTAAGGTTTTCCGGATAGAGCGGGACGACTTTTTTGATCGGCGTTAGGGGTTTGAGCTCGATTGTCCGGCCTTGGGGCGTTCCGATCGCGTTTCCGCCTGGTAAAATAAGCGCAGCAATCAACAGCCATTCCCCAATTTTTATCATCCTTGTCACCCCCAAGTTGGGACTTGGCCCAGCCCTCGGGTAAAAAAAATTCGTCGCACCTTAGTTATCGAATGATTTTGGATTCGACTTCCACCGTGAAGAATTTATAATCGCGCCAGATGACGGCCAGTTCGGATTTTTCGAACCGTCGAAGATTCGACGACGGAGATTCTTCCCGATAGCCTTCGTTCATCGTAAATTGGCTGGGAAACCGGATGCCGTTTTTATAGAACTGGAACTCGGAGGAAAACTTCAGGTCCGGCTTGGCCTTGAGGCCGGCGGCGAAAGCCTGGATATCCCCATAATTTTCGAGCGATTCCTCCGCCCATTCGATCTTCAGAATGCTCCCGTCGGCCGCGTCCAGCCAAGCTTTTCCCCAGACATATAGCGAATCGGCCGCCGTGACCGGGATGGCGTGAACGACGATCGTCTGACGCCCCCAGAGCGTTTCCTCCCTTTCGACCCGGTAGCGATAATGGGATTGTTCGTCTGCGCCAAAGAGGCCGAGTGCCCCAAAGACGATGTATTTATAACGAAACCTCTGCGTTTTTAAAGCGGCGTTCTCCAGCCTCAATGGCTTGTCGTTTTCTCTTAGAAGAACGCGCCTCTCCTCGATGGCGCCCTTGCGAATCATCTGAAAATCATAAATAAAATTATTCCTTTCCGTCTTCCAATGTGCGACCTGGCCCAAAACTCGGTAAGGCTCGTATATTTTTTCGGTCACGTCTTCGATGCAGACAAAATGAAGCGTGATGAGGTCCAGCCGGGCGCAATAATCGCCGGCCTTCTTGAGAACGGAAGCCAATTCTTCTTGCCGGGGGTGCGTTCCCGCCTTGGATTCAGGACGCCGAACGCCGGCGGCGCCGATAGCGCAGACGAGGACCCCCAGAAAAATCCATCCTTTCTTCGCCATGTCCTCCCATCCTTCACTGTTCCATGATCCGATATTGATAAACCGCCGTGTTCGCGCGATCCCAGATGAACAATGTATCGCCAAAAATGCGAATCCCGTGAGCTTCGTGGGCCAGCGGGATTTCGCCGAGCAGGATTCCGTCCGGGTCGAAGACTTCGAGCTTATAAATGTCCATCTTCTCGATTTTAGCTTGCTTCGAGGTTCTTGTTACGCCCACGCCCGTTCTACCCGCGCCCGTGATACTCGCCCCTTCCTCCTCCGGGCTCATCTGCCGGTTCCAGGTATTCACCCAGACTCGACCTTGCCCGTCGGCGGCGATCCCCATCGAGACCATATTCATCCTCGGCTGCTGGATGGTTATCCCCCGCTCGCTCCGCTCGACCATGCCCTTGTCGATCACCTCCGTCCCGTAATTGAGAGGCCGGTCCGCCCGCCAGAGAAGCGTCCCGTCGGACGCGTACTTTTCGACCCGGTTCTGATACCAGAAGCTGAAGCAAATATTTTCCTGCGCATCCTTATCGAAATAAAAGCTGTTTGCGGTCGAGTTAACCAGAGCGTCCTTGTAATCCGTCGCTTCGCCGAACGTCTTCTGCGTCCGGCCGTCACGGTCGACGACCGACAGAAGTTTCGGGAGTCTCTTGGACCCGTCCATCAGATCCCGAAGAGGCAGCGAACCCCCTTTGACGAATTGACGGGATTTCAGCCTTCGGATTAAATGGTTTCCATATGTCTCGAACTTGATCGTACTGAGCGGCTTCCCGTCTGAAGAGAGGACTTCGATCTTCAGACCCCTGGCGTCGAAGACGAACAGGTTGTCCGCGTCGTCGATATCCATCGAGAAGGGCGATTGGAATTCCCCGGGACCCTGGCCCCGGCGGCCGATGGATTTGAGGAACTTCCCCCCGGCGTCGATTTTCTGGATGCGGCAATCGCGGACGTCCAGGACATAGATATTTCCGGCCGAATCCCGGACGACGTCGTAGGGTGCGCTGAAGGCCAGGTTGGGGTCGGTCTCGCCGAGCCCGCCGATCGTCCGGACGAGCTCGAGCCTGACCTGCGGCTTGGCGCCCCAGTGTCCGCCCTTTTCGTTGTGAACGACGCGCGCTCCGTTCACGGTTTCGACCTTCTGCGCCGCGGCAAAAGAAAAAAGAAGGATTGTCGCCGACAAAAAAACGAAAGTCTTATAAATAGCCTTCAAGGTCTCCCCTTTCATCACGGCGGTTCGACCTGCGTGCTTGCATTATTTATACGACGGCATCCCCAAAATCGTTTATTTCCGCCCTACGGGCGATATTAGCCCTAACGCGGTCCATGGTCAACTCGGTGCCGACCAGACATCCTATCCCGGTCAAATGTCCGCCGGCGCCGTCATTGCAAAAACCCGGCGAATCCATACAATGAAAGCGGAAAGGAGTCGGTCATGAAATCCCACCGTTTTGTTTTTCTTGCTTGTTTTGTGCTCGTCGCCTTCGGCCTCGTCTTGACCGTGAGCTGCCAGAGGGCGAACGAACTGAGCGCCGAACGCCTGGCTGAACGCGCCCTCGAGCGGGCGTCCGGCGGCACGGCCAAGGTCGACCTCAGCAAAGGCGGCTTCAAGATCAAGACCAAGGAAGGCGAAGCCGAGATCGGGGCCCTTACCAAGTGGCCCGAGGACGTCCCGGCCGAGGTCCCGAAGTTCGAGGCGGGGACTTTCAAGAGCGCTTCAAAATCGTCGGCGAATAACACGAGGAGCTGGATCATCAACATCCATGACGTCACCGAGAGCGACGTCAGCGCCTATATCGAAGTCGTAAAGGCCGCGGGCTGGACGCAGGCCGCCTCCTCAACGACGGAGGATCTTGTCATATTCATGGCCGAAAAGGATAAAGGCCAACTCCACGTTACGTATTCTAAACGCGAAAAAGGCCTCGCCCTCGGCATCATCGTCAAGGATTAAGGCCCCCGGCGCCCGAAGACCTCAGACGCCGGTTTTGATGTTGCGGACCTCGAGGCTCCGGGTCGTGGACCGCTCGAGCCGTTCGACCGAGAGGACGTAATCGATTTTCGCTTTGAGTTCCGCGGAACGGGCGTTGGCCAGCTTCTCCTGGAATTCAAAAACGAAGTAGTTCGTCGAGAGCCCGACCTTGAGCTTCTTCTCTTCCGCATCGAGGCTCCTCTCGGCCAGCTCGCGCGCGACGCGATAGGCGTTGACGCGCTTGGCGTTCATTTCGATCGTTCGAACGGCATCGCTCACATCGAGCCCGACCTGCTGCTCGAGGGCTTTGAGTTTGATCTGGGTCTGGGCGAGGTCGGCCCTGGCAAATATCAGGTCGGCCTTGGTCGTGAGGTTGCTCAAAGGGACGGACAGCGTCAGGCCGACGTTCCAGTTTTTATAGACCATTTTGAACGCGTCCCGGAGCGAGTCACTCGCGCTTCCGGGGACCCTCCCGATCGGCGAGCTGAAAAAATCGCCTTCAGGATAAATCAGAAGGTCTCCCGAAATACCGGGGCTCCAGTAGGAGAGCTTCAGGTCGAGGGCGGGGAGGTTCTGGTTGCGGGCGACGCTCAGATTCAAGTCTTTCGACTCGAGCGTATGGCGCAGCGCTTTGAGGTCGGGCCGGCGCTCCAGGGCGTCTTTTAAAGCCTGGTCGAGCGTGACCCTCGCCTCTTTGTAATCAGGTTTGTCGACCGGAACGATCGTCATCAAGCGGGCGTCCTTCTCCGCGGCCAGGTTGATGATCGTCTTGAGGACCTCTTCACTGCGGGTGATGAGCCCCTCGGCCTGGATGAGGTCCGCCTCGCGCTGGGCGACGACGGACTCCGCGCTGAGAACCTCGAGCGGCGCGAGTTGGCCGAACTCGACCTCTTTTTTGTTCTTGGCGAGAAGGTCGCGGCCGAGCTGGAGCGACTGCTTCTTAACCCCGCAGTTTTCGATGGCGTAAACCATGTTCCAATACGCTTCCTGAACCAGATAGATCGTGTCGAGAAGCGTGTTCTGGAGCTGGTTGTCGGCGATATCGACATTGGTCTCGGCCAGCAGGATCTGGCGGCGGCTGACCTTCGGACCAAAATTTTTAAGGAGAGGTTGGGCGAAATCGAGCCGGATCGTGGTCCCGAAGCGCGGGTTGATGAGCTGGAAGGCCTGGTTCGTTTCCGACTTGTAGCCTTGGATTGAAAGAGAAAAATTCCCGCCCGTGGGGATGGCCTCGGAAATGGTCGCGCCGTAGTCGAAGAGCTTGCTGGTGATCGTGCCCGAGCCCGAAATCCACCAGTTGGAAGGGCTCGCCTGGTGGTTGTTGTCATAGCTGAACTCAAACCACGGCGAAAACGCTTCCTTCGCGCGCGTCAGAGAGATATCCGCCAGCTCGGGATTCATCTGTTCGACCGCGATGTTGAGGTTGTTTTTGAGCGCTTTTACGATGCACTCTTCGAGGCTAAGATTCAGATTTTGCTTATCTTGCGCAACGGCCGGAGCGAGGCCCGCGAGGGCCAGCGCCGCGATGCTTAATAGCGCGATTTTCGTCTTCATGGTCATCCTCCCGGAGAAAAACGTTCGGGTTAATCCCGCAGTGTACCAGATTATGAAGGTAAAAAAAACACACCTTTCTCCCTTTTGATTATACGAAAAGCGGCCGGAAAAGTTGCCCGGCCGGCTTCTTCCTTATTTTCCTTTCCACAGAAGAGAGGGATTTACCAAGCCAGGAATGATGAGCGAAGCTCCCTGGCGAGTAATAACCCCGTGCGTCTTAATTGACAAAGCGCATTTTATCAGTTATATTTTAATTACAATGAACAGGGGAAAAGGGGGAAAGCATACTAAGTTAATTCTTTTATTCTCAATTATTATTCTATTAAATATTGTGATTTTATTTTATTTCTTAAATTTCTATATAAAACAAAAAAGTAAAATCGAAGATAATTATCTATATTCGTCGTCGAAATCTAAAATAAGCGAAAACGATTTTTATAATACTCCTTGTCCTGAAGTAGATATATTGTCAATGAAAGGTGTAAGATATTCATTAAAAAAATATGTTG
>JBGOYP010000010.1:0-20899 GCA_041479785.1 Candidatus Aminicenantia bacterium
CAACGTGAACCTGGAGATCTCGCTGATCACGGACGTGGCGATGGAGAAAGGGCTGCGGTTCGCGATCCGGGAGGGCGGGCGGACGGTGGGCGCCGGCACCGTCACCGACATCATCGAGTAAGAACAATGGGGACATATTCCGAATTCTCTGGAATTGGGTACGTGTCCCCGGATTGAAGAGTGAGCGATGCGAGAAATCATTCAGTTGAGCTGTTCCGTTTGCAAGCGGCGGAACTATTCGAACACGCGGAACAAGAAAAAACACAGCGACCGGCTGGAGATCAAGAAATTCTGCCCGTTCTGCCGGAAGCACACGATGCACAAAGAAGTGAGATAGGAGACAACGGGACAGGTGAGTAGCTCAACTGGCTAGAGCAGCGGTCTCCAAAACCGCAGGTTGCGGGTTCGAGTCCTGCCTCACCTGCCAGAAGAACAGACCCTTCGGGGGATCCGAAGTCGAACGATAGATAAGACATCGTAAGGATAAAGGCGAGCCATGAGCGACAAGATCCGATGGTACAGACGTTTTTGGGCGTTCATCAAGGAAGCGCGCGCGGAACTGCGCAAGGTGACGTGGCCCTCTCAGAGCGAGGTCCTCAACACCACGCTGGTTGTCATCATCGCCATCGTCTTCTTCGGGTTCTTCCTGTTTTTCATGGATATTCTGTTTTCCTGGGTCATCACCCAGGTCAAATCCCTGCTCGGGTGAGCACACACATGGCAAAGAACTGGTATGTCGTTCACACGTATTCGGGCTTCGAGCCATTCGTGGCCGAATCCATCCGGGAACGGGCCCTGGAGATGGGTATTCCGGACCAGATCGGTCAGATCATCATCCCGACCGAAGACGTGATCGAGATCAAATTGGGCAAGAAGGTCGTCTCGACCAAGCGGTCCTATCCCGGCTACATCCTGATCGAGATGGAGATGACCGACGAGAACTGGCTCATCATCCGCGAAACGCCTAAGGTCACCGGGTTCGTCGGTTCGGGGAAGAAACCCTCGCCGCTGAGCAAGGACGAGGTCGGCCAGATCGTCAAGCACATGGAGACGACGTCGGAGAAGCCCAAACCGAAGCATTCGTTCGAGAAGGGCGAGGCCGTCCGGATCATCGACGGCCCGTTTTTCAATTTCAACGGGATCGTCGATGACGTGAACCACGAGCGCAGCACGCTCAAGGTCCTCGTGACGATCTTCGGCCGTTCGACGCCGGTCGAACTCGAATTTCTCCAAGTGGAAAAGATATAGGAGGACCTCATGTCGAAAGAAGTTGTGGCGCGCGTCAAGCTGCAGCTCGTGGCGGGCCAGGCGAGTCCCGCTCCTCCCGTCGGCACCGCCCTGGGTCCCCAGGGCGTCAACATCATGATGTTCGTCCGGGAGTTCAACGAAAGAACGGGCAAAATGGAAGAGGGGACGGTCGTCCCGGTGGTCATGACGATCTTCAAGGACAAGAGCTTCACGTTCGTCCTGAAGACGCCGCCGGCGAGCTATCTCCTGAAGAAGGCGGCGGGCATCGCCAAGGGCTCGGGAGCGCCGAACAAGGACAAGGTCGGCCAGGTGACCGAGAAACAGATCGAGGACATCGCCCGGGTGAAGCTGCCCGACCTGAACGCCAACGACTTGGCGGCGGCCAAGAAGATCATCGCCGGGACCGCGAAAAACATGGGATTGGAGATCATCGGTGGTTAATCGAGGAAAAAACTATCTCAAGGCCCGGGACTTGAAGACTAAACCCGAGTACTCGCTCGAAGAGGCCGTCGCCCTGATCAAGCAGGGCCATTACGCGAAGTTCGAGGAGTCGGTGGACATCGCCCTGCGGCTCGGCGTCAACCCGAAGCAGTCCGACCAGATGGTCCGGGGTACGGTCGTCCTGCCGCACGGCACGGGAAAGACCAAAAAGATCTGCGTCCTGGCCACGGGCGATAAGATTAAAGAGGCGGAAGCGGCGGGCGCGGATTACGTCGGCGGCGAGGACCTGATCGAAAAGATCGCCGGCGGCTGGATCGATTTCGACATCGTCATCGCCACGCCCGACATAATGCGGGCCGTGGGCAAACTGGGCCGCATTCTGGGGACCAAAGGCCTGATGCCCAACCCGAAGTCGGGCACGGTGACGTTCGACATCAAGAAGGCCGTGGACGAGACCAAGGCCGGAAAGGTCGAGTTCCGGATCGACAAAACCAGCATCATCCACTCCACGGTCGGCAAGGTCTCCTTCCCCGAAGCCAAACTCGTGGACAACGCCAAGGCATTCATCGCCGCCGTGCTCCACGCCAAGCCCTCGACGGCGAAAGGCAAGTACGTCCGGAGCCTGTCGTTGAGCTCGACGATGGGCCCCTCGTTCAAAATTTCCGAGGACATTCTGGAGAAATAGGAGCCCGACGATGAAACGGGAACAGAAAACAACGCGCATCAACGACCTCACCTCTCTCATCGCCGCCCACGACACGTTCTACCTGTTTGACTACAACAAGATGACGGTGGCCCAGGCGGTCGCCCTCCGCAAGATCCTCCGCAAGCAGGGTTCGGGCGTGAAGATCGTCAAGAATCGGCTGGCCCTGCGGGCCCTTAAGGCCGAATTCCCCGAGGACCTGAAAACGGCGTTCCGCAAGCCGACCGGCCTGGCCTACACCGCCGCCGACCCGGTCGTCCTGGCGAAGACCCTCAAGGAGTTCTCTGTCCAGAACAAGGTCCTGGTCATGAAAGGCGGCGTCGTCCAGGGCCAGTACGTCACGGCCGAGCGTTTCGACGGGATCACCAAGCTCGCGCCGCGACCCGAGCTCCTAGCCCGGTTCGCTGCGGCCCTGGCCTCGCCCCTCACCGCGTTCCTCCGGTCTCTTCAAGCGCCCCTGGGCAGCATGGGCCGTTTGATGGGCCAGCTCAAGGATAAGAAACAATAAATCGACCATGATGAAAAAGGAGTCACATCACATGGCAAAACTCACGAAAGACGAATTCTTCGCGCACCTGGACGGCCTGACGGTCCTGGAACTCGCGGACTACATCAAGGAATTCGAGACCCGGTACGGCATCAGCGCCGCCGCGGCCGTTCCCGTGGCCGCCGCCGCGCCCCAGGCCGAAGTCAAGGCCGAAGAGGCAAAGACCGAGTTCGCCCTCGTCCTAAAGAGCGCTGGCGACAAAAAGATCAACGTCATCAAGATCGTCCGGGAAATCACCAATCTCGGCCTGAAGGAAGCCAAGGACCTTGTGGACGGCGCTCCCAAGACGGTCAAGGAAGGCCTGAACAAGCAGGACGCCGAAACGATGAAGAAGAAGTTCGAAGACGTCGGCGCTCAAGTCGAGCTCCAGTAATCGAGCCGAGGGGGCATCCCCTGACGACCACACCGGCTTTAGAGGAGGGCTCTCGATCCATGGGACCGAGACCTTCGAATGTGCGGGAAATGAGCGTAGTTCGAGGCGGGCGGAGCATCGGCCGGACACCGGCCGGACTCGCCGACCCGTCTGAATGAGAGAGCGTCCACCATGAAAGAACCGGAACATCTTTATCGTGAACGGAAGGATTTTTCCAAGATCCGGTCCGTTTTTCCGATGCCCGACCTTCTCGCGATCCAGACGCAGTCGTATGCGGAATACCTGCAGATGGACCTCCTGCCGGAGGAGCGGAAGGACATCGGCCTCCAGGCCGCCTTCAAGGACGTGTTTCCGATCTCCGATTTCAAGGAGACCACCCAGCTCGATTTCATCAGCTATGCGATCGGGAACTGGGAATGCAAATGCGGACGGCTGAAGGGCGTGGAACATTCCCGGGCGCGCTGCAGCGGCTGCGGCACGCTTCTCCCGGCCGATGCCGAGCTCACGGAAAAGGAAATCTGCCCCTACTGCGGCGCGGCGCGCAAGATCGAAATCCCGCAGTGCGACCATTGCGGCGACCGGGTCGGCCTGAAAATGAAGTACACGCCGAACGAATGTCTGCAGAAGGGCTACACGTACTCCGTCCCGCTGCGTCTCAAGGTCCGGCTCATTTCGTGGGAGAAGGACGCGACGACGAAGGCCAAGCGTCTGAAGCATATCAAGGAGCAGGAGGTCTATTTCGGCGACATCCCGCTGATGACCGAGAAAGGCACGTTTATCTTCAACGGGATCGAGCGCGTCGTCGTCAGCCAGCTCCAGCGGTCGCCCGGCGTCTTTTTCCGCCAGGGCGAGGCCAAGGGGTTCTTCATCGCCAAGATCATCCCGTACCGGGGCGCCTGGGTCGAATTCGAGTACGACGCCAAGAACCTCCTGTACGTCCGCCTCGACCGGAAAAAGAAATTCCTGGCGACGGTCTTCCTCCGCGCCCTGGGGTTCAGCTCGGACGAAGATATCCTTCGCGTCTTTCACCGGGAGTACAAGATCACGCCCGAGAACGGGAAGTTCTTCTGGGACCTGCACCCGGGCCTGGTCGGCCGGACGCTCAACGAGGACATCGAGGACCCGAAATCCAAGCAGGTCCTGTTCCATTCCAAAAAGAAGATCACCGAGGAGGTCTATCAGAAACTCAAGGACCTCGGGGTCGCCCGGGTCGCCATCGACCGCAAGGATTTGCAGAACGTCTACGCGGTGAGCGGCCTCAAGGGCAAGGTCAAGGGCAACGAGGAGATCGGCGACACCGCGCTCGACCTGCTCATCGGCAAGGGAGAGCCCTTCGAGGTCTTCTTTCCCGCCGAGGACGAGGCGGGGATGATCGTCGTCAACACCCTGAAGAAGGACATCCGGAAGGACACGCCCCAGGCGCTGGCCGAGATCTACCGCAAGCTCCGGCCGGGCGAGCCCCACACCATGGAGAGCGCCCAAAATCTGTTCCGCAATCTCTTCTTCAACCCCCAGAAATACAACTTCAGCCGGATCGGCCGGTTGAAGTTTAACATCAAGCTCGAGAAGGCCACGTCGCTCGAGGACAAGACCCTCGCGCCGATGGATTACGTCGAGGTCATCTACTATCTGATGCGCCTCCGGCGCGGCGAAGGGAGCGTGGACGACATCGACCATCTCGGCAACCGGCGCGTCCGTTCGGTCGGCGAGCTCGTCGAAAACGCGTTCCGCATCGGGCTGACCCGGATGGAGCGGACGATCAAAGAAAAGATGACCATCACCGCCGACCTCGCCTCGGCCATGCCTCAGGACCTGATCAACTCCAAGCCGGTCATCGCCGCGCTGAAGGAGTTTTTCGGGAGCTCCCAGCTCTCGCAGTTCATGGACCAGATCAACAGCCTGGCCGAAGTCACGCACAAGCGGCGCCTCAGCGCTCTCGGCCCCGGCGGCCTGAGCCGGGAGCGGGCCGGGTTCGAGGTCCGCGACATCCAGTCCTCGCACTATGGCCGGATCTGTCCGGTGGAGACGCCGGAAGGGCCGAACATCGGGCTCATCTCGTCGCTGAGCAGCTACGCCCGCGTCAACAGCTTCGGGTTCGTCGAGACGCCCTACCGCAGAGTCAAAGGCGGCCGCATCATCGACTACGTCCGGGTCACGCACCCGGGCGACAGCGATCACAAGGTCGACGATATCGTCGAGCTGGAGGAGATCAACCGGGCGGTCGCCTCCCTGAAACGGAAAGGGGCGAAGCATCTGCCGGTCTTCGAGCCCCATTGCTTCTACTTGACCGCCTGGGAAGAAGAGCGCCATATCATCGCCCAGGCGAATGCCCGGGTCGATGAGAACGGCCGGTTCGTGGACGACCTCATCAGCGCCCGTCAGGCCGGCAATTTCAAGCTCCTGCCCAAGGACCAGATCGATTATATCGACGTCTCGCCGAAACAGCTTGTCTCGCTGTCCGCCGCGCTCGTCCCCTTCCTGGAGCACGACGACGCGAACCGGGCCCTGATGGGGTCCAACATGCAGCGCCAGGCCGTGCCGCTCATCCGGCCCGAAGCGCCGCGGATCGGCACGGGGATCGAACATCTCGTGGCCAAAGGCTCGGGCGACGTCATCGTCGGCAAACGGGCCGGAACGGTCGAATTCGTCGATGCCGAGCGTATCCTCATCCGGGCGGACGTCCGGGACACGACCAAGGACTATGAGGTCAACACCGACCTCTATCTCCTGACGAAGTTTCTCCGGACGAACCAGAACACATGCCTGACCCAGCGGCCGATCGTCCGCAAGGGTGACCACGTCAGCGCCGGCCAGGTCCTGGCCGACAGCTCGTGCACGGACGGCGGCGAGCTCTCGCTCGGACGGAACGTCCTCTGCGCGTTCATGCCCTGGCGCGGGTACAATTTCGAGGATGCCATCATCGTCAGTGAGAAGCTGATCAAGCAGGATATTTTCACATCCCTCCACATCGTCGAAGAGACGATCGAAGCCCGCGACACGAAGCTCGGGCCCGAGGAGATCACGCGCGATATCCCGAACGTCCCGGACGCGGTCCTCCGCAACCTCGACGAAAACGGGATCGTCCGGATCGGGGCCCATGTGAAATCGGGCGATATTCTGGTCGGCAAGGTCGCGCCCAAGGGCGAAACTCAGCTGTCTCCCGAGGAGAAGCTGCTGAAAGCGATTTTCGGCGAGAAGGCTCTCGACGTCAAGGACGCCTCGCTTTACTGCTCGCCGGGCGTCGAGGGGATCATCATCGACGTCCGGATCTTCTCCCGCCGCGGAAGCGAAAAGGGCAACCGGGCGAAGCTCATCGAGAAGGATGAGATCGCGAAGATGAAGCGGAACCTCGACGACGAGATCTCGATTCTTGAAGGCGAGCGCTGGCGCAAGATCCGAGCCCTGATCAAGGGTGCGGTCGTCGAAAAGGACCAGAAGGCGTCGGGCTTGGCCCTGAGCAAAGGCCAGAAACTGACGGACAAGGTCCTGGACGAGGTCGACCCCGACGACGTCGGCAAGCTCAAGCTGGAGCCCGAAGAGAACCGGGACGAACGGATCAAGGACATCGAAAAGAAGGTCCGGCGCCAGATCGAAGCGCTCCGGGCCATCTTCAAGGACAAAGTGGACACGCTGAAAAAAGGGGACGAACTCGCCCCCGGCGTCATCCAGGCGATCAAGGTCTTCATCGCCATGAAACGCCAGATGTCGGTCGGCGACAAGGTCTCCGGCCGACACGGCAACAAAGGGATCATCGCGAAAATCGTCCCCGAAGAGGACATGCCCCGGCTGCCGGACGGCGCGCCGGTCGAAATCGTCCTCAATCCCCTCGGCGTTCCCTCCCGGATGAACGTCGGCCAGATCCTGGAAACGCACGCCGGCTGGGCGGCCGACAAACTCGGCCTCTGGTTGTCGACGCCTGTCTTCGACGGCGCGACCGAGGTCGAAATCAAAGAACTCCTCCGACAAGCCGGGTTGCCGGCGTCGGGGAAGACACCCCTGTACGACGGGATCACCGGCGAGCTTCTCGACCAGGAGGTCACCGTCGGCAACATCTATATGATGAAGCTCTACCACCTGGTCGACGACAAGATTCACGCCCGCTCCACGGGCCCCTACTCGTTGATCACCCAGCAGCCGCTCGGGGGCAAAGCCCAATTCGGCGGCCAGCGGTTCGGCGAGATGGAGGTCTGGGCCCTGGAAGCCTATGGCGCGGCGTACACGCTGCAAGAGCTGCTGACGGTCAAGTCCGACGACGTCGATGGGCGGGCGAAAATCTACGAAGCCATCGTCAAGGGCGATTTCGATTTCCAGCCCGGACTCCCCGAATCGGTCAACGTCCTCATCCGCGAACTCAAGAGCCTGTGCCTCAATGTCGAGCTCGAACGCGCCGAGAAAGAGGACGTCAAGCCTTGGGGGATCGACGTTCCTCAGCGAGCCAAAGGAGAACTGTGATGGACCTCAAGCAATCCACGGGCGGCCGGCCGCGAATGGACTTCGACCGGGTCAAGATCTCGATCGCCTCTCCGGAAAAGATCAAGAGCTGGTCCTGGGGCGAGGTCACCAAACCGGAGACGATCAACTATCGGACGTTCAAGCCGGAGAAAGACGGTTTGTTCTGCGCCAAGATCTTCGGCCCGATCAACGATTACGAGTGCCTCTGCGGCAAGTACAAGCGGATGAAATACCGCGGCATTATCTGCGAACGCTGCGGCGTCGAAGTCACGAAGTCGAAGGTCCGCCGGGAGCGGATGGGCCACATTCAGCTCGCTTCGCCCGTGGCCCACATCTGGTTCTTCAAGAGCCCGCCGAGCCGGATCGGGCTCGTCCTCGACCTTTCGATCAAGGACCTCGAGAAAGTTCTGTACTTCGAGTCCTATATTGTCATCGCCTCGGGCGAAACGCCGCTGAAGGAAAAACAGCTCCTGAACGAGGAAGAATACAAGGAAGCCCGGGAGAAATACGTCGACAAGTTCGACGTCTCGATCGGAGCCGAGGCGATCAAGATCCTCCTCCAACGGATCGACATCAAAAAAGAGGCCGACCGTCTGCGCAAGGCGATGAAGAAGGAAACTTCCCAGCAGCGGCGGCTCCGCCACGCGAAACGCCTCCGGGTGTTCAAAGCGCTCAAGAAATCGGGCAACCGCCCCGATTGGATGGTCCTGGACGTCGTCCCCGTCATCCCGCCCGACCTCAGGCCGCTCGTCCGGCTCGACGGCGGGCGGTTCGCGACGTCCGACCTCAACGACCTCTACCGGCGCGTCATCAACCGGAACAACCGGCTCAAGAAACTCATCGAGCTCCGCGCTCCCGAGCTCATCATCCGCAACGAGAAACGGATGCTCCAGGAAGCGGTCGACGCCCTCTTCGACAACGGCAAGCGGGGACGTGTTCACCTCGGCGCCAACCGCCGGCCGCTCAAGTCGTTGAGCGAGGCGCTCCGCGGCAAACAGGGCCGCTTCCGCCAGAATCTTCTCGGCAAACGCGTCGATTATTCCGGCCGCTCGGTCATCGTCGTCGGGCCCGAACTCAAGCTCAACCAGTGCGGCCTGCCGAAGAAGATGGCCCTCGAGCTGTTCAAGCCGTTCATCTTCCACAAGCTCGAAAAAGAAGGCCTAGTCCCGAGCGTCAAAGTGGCGCGCGAATGGCACGAGCAGGAACGGCCCGAGGTCTGGGATTTCCTGGAGGAGGTGGTCAAGGAGCACCCGATCCTCCTGAACCGCGCTCCCACGCTGCACCGGCTGGGCATCCAGGCCTTCGACCCGATCCTCATCGAAGGCAAAGCCATCCAGATCCATCCGCTCGTCTGCGCCGCGTTCAACGCGGACTTCGACGGCGACCAGATGGCCGTTCATATCCCGCTCTCGGTCGAGGCCCAGATCGAAGCGTCGACCCTGATGCTTTCGACCAATAACATCCTCTCGCCCGCCCACGGCCGGCCGCTGACCATCCCCAGCCAGGACATGGTCCTCGGCTGTTACTACGTCACCATGGCCAGGAAGGGCATCCAGGGCGAGGGCCGGAGCTTCGGCGCGGCCGAGGACGTTCTTCTCGCGTTCGAGGAGAAACAGGTCAAACTCCAAAGCTTGATCAAGCTCCGGTACTCCGGGCCGTTCATGAACCTGTCGGCGTTCTACGACGACCAGGCCGTCCTGACCTGTCCGATCGTCAAGATCGCATCCGACCTCATCGAGACGACGCCCGGCCGGATCATTTTCAATGGCGCCCTCCCGGCCGGGATGCCGTTTATCAACGGCACGTTCCGGAAAAAGGGCTTGGAAAACCTCGTCTTATATATTTATCTGAAATTCGGCCTCAGCCTCACTGTCCAGACGCTGGACAAGCTCAAGGAGCTGGGGTTCCTCCAGGCGACGCAAGCCGGCTTCTCGCTGGGGATCGACGATTTCGTCATCCCCAAGGCCAAGGCCGAACTCGTCGAGCGGGCCCAGAAGAAGGTCCAGGAGATCGAAAAGCTTTACCTCGACGGGACGATCTCGACCCGGGAGCGGTTCAACAACGTCGTCAACATCTGGTCGGCGGTCACGGACGAGGTTTCGAACGCGATGCTCGGCGAGATGAAGAAGATCAGCCTGGAGACCTCCAACCTCAACCCGCTCTTCGTCATGGCCGACTCCGGGTCGCGCGGCAACAAGCAGCAGATCCGGCAGCTGGCCGGCATGCGCGGCCTGATGTCAAAGCCTTCGGGTGAGATCATCGAGATGCCCATCGTCTCGAACCTTCGCGAAGGCCTGAACGTCCAACAGTACTTCATCTCGACGCACGGCGCGCGCAAGGGCTTGGCCGACACGGCCCTGAAGACGGCCAACTCCGGATACCTGACGCGCAAGCTCGTGGACGTGGCCCAGGACGTGATCATCGACCAGCACGACTGCGGCACGCTCAAGGGCATCAACGTCACGGCGATCGTGGAGAACGGCGAGGTCGTCGAACCCTTCATCGACCGGGTCGTCGGACGGATCTCGCTCGAGCGTATCGTCCATCCCGACACGGCAAAGCCGATCGTCGACACGAACCAGGAGATCACCGAACAGGTCGCCCAGGAGCTCCAAAACGTCGGCATCGAAAAAGTCAAGATTCGGTCCATCCTCACCTGCGAAGCGAAGCGCGGCGTCTGCCAGCTGTGCTACGGCCGGAACATGGCCTCGGGCTTTCTCGTCGAACTCGGCGAGGCCGTGGGCATCGTCGGCGCTCAGTCCATCGGCGAACCGGGGACGCAGTTGACGATGCGGACGTTCCACGTCGGCGGGATCGCGATGGGCGAGAAGGAGCAGTCCAAGCTCGAAGCCAAGAACGCCGGCCTGCTCCGGTTCAATAACGTCAAAGCCGTCCAGAGCGAGGACAAGAAGCTCATCGTCGTGAACCGGACGGCCAACATCGCCGTCATGGACTACCGGGGACGCGAGGTCGAACATTATCAGGTGCCTTATGGGGCCAAGATCCTCCTCGCCGAAGGCGCCGAGGTAAAGGCCCGCCAGGTCTTCGTCGAATGGGACCCGTTCAACACCCTGATCCTGACCGAGGAGATGGGCGTCGTCCAGTTCCATGACATCGTCCGGAAGGTTACCGTGGAAGAGGCGCAGGATGAGGTCACGGGCTTGATGAGCCAAATCATCATCGAACCCAAAGACGAGAAGATGCAGCCGCGGATCGAGATCGTCGACCCGTCCGCCCGGACGAAAGACAAGCACGGCAAGGAGACGGCCGTCATCCTCAAGAAATATTTCCTGCCCTCGGGCGCGCATCTGGAAGTCAAGGACGGGGACAAGGTCCACGCCGGCGAGATCCTGGCCAAGATCCCGCGGGAACAGGCCAAGACGAGAGATATCACGGGCGGGCTGCCCCGCGCCGAGGAGTTGTTCGAGGCGAGGCGGCCCAAGACGCCGGCCGTCATCTCCGAGATCGACGGCGTCGTTCAATTCGGCGGCCTCGTCCGGGGCTACCGGAAGCTGGCCGTCAAGAGCGACCGCGGCGTCGAGAAGGAATACCTGATTCCGAAGGGCGCCCATATCAGCGTCGGCGACGGCGAACGTGTCCGGGCCGGTACGCCGCTTATGGACGGCCCGGTGAACCCGCACGACATCCTCAAGGTGCTGGGCGAAAAAGAGCTGGCCGAGTATCTCCTCCGGGAAATCCAGGAGGTCTACCGTCTCCAGGGGGTCTCGATTAACGACAAGCACATCGAAGCCATCATTCGCCAGATGCTGCGCTGGGTCAAAGTCGAGGAGGTCGGCGACACCGAGCTTCTCGTCGACGAACAGGTCGACAAATTCGTATTCCAGGAAGAGAACCTCAAGGTGATCAAGAAAGGCGGAAAGCCGGCCAAGGCCCGGCCGCTGCTCCTCGGCATCACCAAGAGCGCCTTGAGCACGGACAGCTTCATTGCGGCGGCCTCCTTCCAGGAGACGACCCGGGTCCTGACCGAAGCGGCCATCTACGGGAAGGTCGACCAGCTCCGGAGCCTGAAGGAAAACATCATCATGGGCCGTCTCATCCCGGCCGGAACGGGCTATAAGTTCTACCGGGACGTGGAGCTCGTCGAGGCCAAGGGCGCCGAGGCGGAAAAAGACGTCGAGGACGTCCCCCTCCGGAGTTGAGATTTTTTCGGCTAAGTATCGAAATAATCTTGACATAGCGGGCGGGTTTTGGTAATATGCTGGGACTCGTTCCCTAAGAGCTATCCGCTCGGAGTGAGGACAACTATTTTTTTATAAAGGAGTAGGTTTCTTGCCAACCGTCAACCAATTGATACGCAAAGGCCGGACCTTCAAGAGATATAAGAGCAAATCTCCCGCCCTCGGCAATTGTCCGCAGAAGCGGGGCGTCTGCACGCGCGTCTTCACGACGACTCCCAAGAAACCCAACTCCGCCTTGCGGAAGGTCGCCCGCGTCCGCTTGACCAACAACATCGAAGTCACGGGATATATCCCCGGCGTGGGGCACAACCTCCAGGAGCACTCGATCGTGCTCGTCCGCGGAGGCCGGGTCAAGGACCTGCCCGGCGTCCGTTATCACATCATCCGCGGAACGCTGGACAGCGAGGGCGTCGCCAACCGCAACCAGAGCCGGTCCAAATACGGCGCCAAGAAGCCCAAGGAGAAGAAAGTTTCGTAACGGGCCGGGAGACGAACGATGCCGAGACGCGGAATTATCAAGAAAAAGAAGCTGCCGGGCGACCGCAGGTACAACAGCACGCTCCTGACAAGATTCATCAATACCTACATGAAGCGTGGTCAGAAGAGCACCGCCGAACGGGCGATCTACGGCACGCTGGAGCTCGTCAAGCAGAAGGCCAAAGAAGACCCCTTGAAGGTCTTCGAAAAGGCCGTTGAGAACGTCCGTCCGATGCTCGAAACGAAATCGAGACGGGTGGGCGGCGCCACGTACCAGGTGCCCATCGAAGTCGAGACCAACCGCTCGATCTCCGTGGGCGTGCGCTGGCTGCTGAAGTATGCCGACGCGCGGGGCGGAAAGAGCATGGTCGAAAAGCTCACCGCCGAGATTTTGGACGCCGTCGGCAACAAGGGCGGCGCCGTCAAGAAACGCGAAGATACCCATAAAATGGCGGAAGCGAACCGCGCTTTTGCTCATTATAGATGGTGATCTTATATATGGTTGTCCCCCTGGTTAACGGAGTCGGGACCATCGACGCTTTGATGGAGAGACATTTTGACGCGACTGACCGCGATCGAGAAAGTCCGAAACATCGGCATCATGGCCCATATCGACGCGGGGAAGACAACCACGACGGAACGGATCCTCTATTACACCGGCATCACCTACAAGATGGGCGAGGTGGACGAGGGGACGGCCGTTATGGATTGGATGGCTCAAGAGCAGGAACGTGGCATTACGATCACCTCTGCCGCCACCACCTGTTACTGGAACAACCATCGAATCAATATCATCGACACGCCGGGACACGTTGATTTCACGGCCGAAGTAGAACGGTCGCTGCGGATCCTGGACGGGGCGGTGATCCTCCTTTGTGGAGTCGGTGGAGTCGAGCCCCAATCTGAAACTGTCTGGCGGCAGGCGGACAAATACAGGGTTCCGCGGAGCGTGTTCATCAATAAGCTGGACCGCGTCGGCGTCGACCCGGAGCGAGCCTTCGAACAGATCCGGACCAGGCTCGCGGCCCGACCCCTCGCCATTCAGATTCCCTTGGGACGTGAAGAGGTTTTTCGAGGCGTTATGGATTTGGTGACCATGAAAAGCTACGACTGGGGCACGGACCTGGTCGGCTCGGAGTTCGTCGTGTCCGACGTTCCCGCCGGCCTCGAGGCCGACGTCCGCCGGGCCCGGGCCGAAATGGTCGAGCAGCTCGCCGACGACGACGAGCGCATCATGGAGCTCTATCTTGAGGGCGCCGAGATCGACGCGGACGAGGCGAAGCGGGCCATCCGGCGGGCGACGGTTGCCGGCCGAATCGTCCCCGTCCTCTACGGAGCGTCGTTCCGGAACAAGGGCATCCATCCGCTTCTCGACGCAATCGTCGACTATCTGCCCTCGCCCGTCGACATCCCGCCGGTCGTGGGCTATCATCCGCGGACGCACCACGTCGAGACACGGAAAGCCGCGGACGACGAACCGTTTTCAGCCCTGGTGTTCAAGATCCAGAACGACCCGTTTATGGGCGCATTGGCCTTTTTCCGGGTCTATTCGGGCAAAGCCCGGGCCGGGTCGGTGTTCTACAACTCGGTCAAGGACGAGGAAGAACGCGTCGCGCGCTTCCTCGAGATGCACGCGAACAAGCGCCGGGAGGTCCACGAGGTCTTCGCCGGCGATATTATGGCCATGGGGACGATGAGGTCGCTTTCGACGGGCGACACGCTCTGCGCCAAGAACAGGCCGGTCGTGCTCGAGTCCATCAAATTCCCCGAGCCCGTGGTGACGGTCCGCATCGAACCCCGGACGAAGGTCGAGCACACCAAGCTTCACGGCGCCCTGGCCAAGCTTCTCAAAGAGGACCCGACGGTCAAGGTCCAGCAGGACCCCCAGACCGGCCAGACCCTCATCTGCGGAATGGGCGAGCTGCATATCGAGGTCCTCATGGACCGGCTGGCGCGGGAATTCGGGGTCCAGGTCAACCTCGGTAAGCCCCAGGTCGCTTATAAGGAAACGGTCCTCAAGGCCGGGGACGGCGAAGGGACGTTCGAGCGCCAGGTCGGCGGTAAAACCCAGTTCGGCCATTGTGCCCTGACGGTCGAGCCCTTGCCCCGGGGACAGGGGTTCGTTTTCGCGAACAAGCTCCGGCCGGCCGCGCTGCCTTCGGAGCTCGTCGCGTCGATCGAGGACGGCGTCCGGGAATCGCTCGATTTCGGCGTTTTGGCCGGCTTTCCGATGACCGACCTCCGGGCGACGCTGACGGCGGCGATCTATCGAGAGGACGAATCCGCCCCCGTGGCCTCCAAGATCGCGGCGACGACGGCCTTCAAGGAAGCCGCCCGCAAAGCGGTCCCCGTGCTTCTCGAGCCCACCATGAAGCTCGAGGTCGTATCCCCGGACGACTACCTCGGCGACATCGTTGGCGACATCAACGCCCGACGGGGCAAGATCGAGGGCATGGAAATGCACGGCGGTTCCCGGGTCATCAAAGCCTTGGCCCCGCTCGCGGAAATGTTCGGTTACGCCACGGTCCTGCGGACCCTGACCCAAGGCCGCGGCATCTTTTCGATGGAATTCCACAGGTACGAAACGACACCCCTTCAGATCATGGAGGACATCATCGCCCGGATCGAGGGGCGCGTGCCTTATAACGGAGCCTAAAAAGGACAAGGAGGCCGACCATGGCAAAGGCGAAATTTGAGCGGACGAAACCGCACGTGAACGTGGGGACGATCGGGCACATTGACCACGGGAAGACGACGTTGGTGGCGGCGTTGACGAAGGTGTTATCGACGAAGGGGCTGGCGCAGGCGAAGACCTACGACGAGGTGGCGAAGGCGGACGCGAAGATGTTTCGTCGGGACGCGACGAAGATTTTGACGGTGGCCTTGGCCCACGTGGAGTACGAATCGGAGATACGGCATTACGCGCACATAGATTGTCCGGGGCACGCGGACTACATCAAGAACATGATCTCTGGGGCGGCGCAGATGGACGGGGCGGTGCTGGTGGTGTCGGCGGCGGACGGGCCGATGCCGCAGACGCGGGAGCACGTGCTGTTGGCGCGTCAGGTGATGGTGCCGTCGATGGTGGTGTTCATGAACAAGTGCGACTTGGTGGACGACCCGGAGATCCTGGACTTGGTGGAGCTTGAGGTGCGGGAGCTGTTGTCGAAGTATGATTTTCCGGGGGACAAGGTGCCGGTGGTACGGGGGTCGGCGACGAAGGCGTTGGCGGACCCGACGGGGGAGGGGGCGAAGCCGATATGGGAGTTGGTGACGGCGATGGACACGGCGATCCCGGAGCCGATGCGGGAGGTGGACAAGCCGTTTTTGATGAGCGTGGAGGACGTTTTTTCGATCACGGGACGGGGGACGGTGGTGACGGGGCGGGTGGACCGGGGGTTGGTGAAGGTGGGGGACGAGGTGGAGATCGTGGGATTTGGGGAGACGCGCAAGACGGTGGTGACGGGGGTGGAGATGTTCCGGAAGCTGCTGGACCAGGCGCAGGCGGGGGACAACATTGGGTGTTTGTTGAGGGGGATCGGGAAGACGGAAGTGGAGCGGGGGCAGGTGTTGGCGAAGCCGGGGTCGATCACGCCGCACCGGAAGTTCAAGGCGACGGTGGTGGCGTTGACGAAGGAAGAGGGGGGGCGGCACACGCCGTTTTTCACGGGGTACCGGCCGCAGTTTTATTTTCGGACGACGGACGTGACGGGGGACGCGAAGCTGCCGGAGGGGGTGGAGATGGTGATGCCGGGGGACAACGTGAACCTGGAGATCTCGCTGATCACGGACGTGGCGATGGAGAAAGGGCTGCGGTTCGCGATCCGGGAGGGCGGGCGGACGGTGGGCGCCGGCACCGTCACCGACATCATCGAGTAAGGGATACCCTATATCATCGCAATGACCTGCATGAAAGAAATGAACGAGTGATTGCCACACCCCGTGCGGGGTTCGCAATGACCTGCTGGAGAAAGAGATTTAAATTACGAGGGACATCATGGAAAAGATCAGGATCCGATTGAAATCGTTCGACCACCGGCTGCTGGACCAGTCCGTGAAGGACATCGTCGTCAAAGCCAAGAGGACCGGGGCCAGCATCGCCGGACCGATTCCGCTCCCGACCCGCATTCACCGGTTTTGCGTCCTTCGTTCGCCCCACGTGGACAAGAAGTCTCGCGAGCATTTTGAGATGCGTGTCCACAAGCGGTTGATCGACATCAGCGAATACAACAACGAGACGATCGAAGAGCTCCAGAAGCTCGACCTGCCGGCCGGCATCGACGTCGAGATTCAGGCCTTCGGCACGGGAGGGGAGTGAGAGATGGTCACCGGACTGATCGGTAAAAAAATCGGGATGGCGCAGGGTTTCGACGCCGAGGGGAACGCCGTTCCCCTGACCGTCCTTCTGGCCGGCCCCTGCACCGTAATCCAGAAAAAGAGCAAAGACAAGGACGGCTATGCCGTCCTCCAGCTCGGACTCGTCGAGGACAAGGCCGTAAGGCGGCCGACGAAGGCCCAGGAAGGCCATTTCAAGAAATCGGGGTCCCCGGTTCTCCGCGTCCTGCGGGAATTTCCGTTCGAAGGCGAAGCCAAGGAAGGCGACCAGGTCTTCGTCGACCTCTTCGCCGTCGGAGAGAAAGTCCACGTCATCGGGACGAGCAAAGGGAAAGGGTTCCAGGGCGTCGTCCGCCGGCATCATTTCCGGGGCGGTGGGGAAACGCACGGGTCGATGTTCCATCGGGCCCCGGGCTCGATTGGGGCGTCGTCATATCCGTCGCGCGTCGTCCGCGGCCTGCGGATGGGCGGACGGATGGGCCACGCCCAAGTGACGGTCCGCAATTTGACCGTGTTCGAGACGGACAAGGAACATAATCTGCTGATCGTCAAGGGCGCCATCCCCGGCCCCAACGGCGGCTATGTGCTAATCCGGAAGGCCTAACGCCCGGAAAAGAGACGACCATGGATAAAGCTCAAGTTATCGATAAGAACGGAAACGTCAAGGCCGAGATCGAACTCCCCGCCGGGGTGTTCGGGTATCCGGTCAAGACCCATCTCCTTTATGAGGCGGTCACGAATTATCAGGCGAACCAGCGTCGCGGCACGGCCGCGACGAAAACCCGGGCCATGGTGAGCGGATCCAACCGCAAGCCGTGGCGGCAAAACGGGACGGGACGCGCCCGCGCGGGCGCGACGCGGTCGCCGCTCTGGCGCCACGGCGGGACGACCTTCGGTCCCCAGCCGAAGGACTACGGCACGGCCTTCCCCAAGGACGCCAAACGCAACGCGCTGCGGTCGGCGCTCGCGGCGAAATACGCCGAGGAACGGCTGCTCGTCGTGGACGACCTCGCCCTCGAGGCGCCCAAGACTAAGGACGCGGCCCGGCTTCTCAAGGGCCTCAAGGTGAATTCGGCCGTTATCGTCGACGTTCCGGACAACGTTCATTTGTTCACCGCGCTCCGCAACGTGCCCAAGGTCAAAGCCGTCGCCTGGTCGCGCCTTAATACGCACGACGTTCTGAGCCATGTCTGGCTCGTCGCGAGCCGACAGGCCTTTTTATCTTTGTTGGAGAGACTGAAGTGAGCAAGGACCCCTATCAGATCATCATCCGGCCCGTCATCACCGAGAAGAGCACGCGGCTGAAAGACAAGAACAAAGAGGTCTGTTTCGAGGTGGCGCCCCGCGCCAACAAGACCGAGATCAAGCGGGCCGTCGAGCTTTTATTCAAGGTCAAGGTTGACCGCGTCCGGACCGAGAACAAGCTCGGCAAGGAGCGGCGCGTGGGCCGCAGTTCCGGCAAGACCAAGTCCTGGAAGAAGGCGATCGTCCGCCTCAAAGAGGGCGAGAAGATGATCGAGTATTTCGAGGCGGTTTAACATGGGCATCAAATCCTACAGACCACGAACGGCCGGACTCCGCCATCGGACGGGCCTGACGTATGACGAGCTGACCGGGAGCGAGCCGTACAAACCGCTCCTGAAGCGGTTGACGCGTTCGGGCGGCCGGAACAACAAGGGACATCTGTCCATCCGCAACCGGGGGGGCGGGTTCCGGAAGATCTACCGGGTCATCGATTTCCGGCGGGACAAGCTGGACATCCTCGGCGTCGTCGAAACGGTCGAGTACGACCCCAACCGTTCGTCCTTCATTTCGCTCATCAAGTACCGGGACGGCGAGCGGCGCTACATCCTCGCCCCGAACGACCTGAAAGTCGGACAGACGATCGTGTCTTCGGACAAAGTGGTGGACATCCTCCCCGGCAACGCGACCCTGCTCCGCAACATCCCCCTCGGGACGGTCATCCATAACATCGAGATCCAGAGGGGCAAGGGCGGCCAGATCGTCCGGACCGCGGGCGCGGGCGCCCAGATCCTGGCGAAAGAGGGCGCCTTCGCCCAGGTTCGCCTGCCGTCGTCCGAGATCCGCAAGGTCCATCTCGACCGGTGGGCGACCATTGGCCAGGTCGGGAACCTCGACCACCAGAACATCTCGATCGGCAAAGCCGGCCGGTCGAGATGGAAGGGGTGGAAACCCCACGTCCGCGGCACGGCCATGAACCCGGTCGACCATCCGCACGGCGGCGGCGAGGGCAAGTCGAAGGGCGGCCGCCATCCGGTCAGCCCCGAAGGCATTCCGACCAAGGGCTACAAAACCCGCCGGAACAAACGGACCCGGGTGTTCATCGTCAGAAGAAGGAGTAAGTGACCATGGGCCGATCGCTGAGTAAAGGACCCTTCATCGATTCCCATCTGCTCGAGAAGATCAAAGGCCTCGGGACGCAGGCCGAGAAACGGAAGGTCATCAAGACCTGGTCCCGGCGGTCGACGATCCTCCCGGAGATGGTCGGCCTGACGATCGCCGTCCACAACGGGAGGAAATTCATTCCGGTGTTCCTTACCGAGAACATGGTCGGCCACCGCCTGGGCGAGTTTTCCCCGACCCGGACGTTCAAGGGCCATACATCCAAGGCCGCCAAAGCGGTGAAGGTCGCCAAGTAACATGGACGCGCCAAACTTCATTTCCCATGCCGTCACGCGCCACGTCCGCGTCTCGGCCCGGAAGAGCCGCCTGGTGGCGGACTTGATCCGGGACCGGTTCGTGGGCGACGCGCTGACGATTCTCCATTTCTCCGAAAAAAAGAAGCCCAGCCTGATCCTGGAGAAGACCCTCCGCTCGGCGATTGCCAACGCCCAGCAGAAGTCCCCGTCGGTCGATGTCGACAACCTCTACATTGCCAAGGTCCACATCGACCAGGGTCCGGCCTGGAAACGGATCCGTCCGGCGCCCATGGGACGGGCCTTCCGGATCTTGAAACGGACGAGCCACGTCCATATTTATCTCGAAGAGAAGAAAGGGAGATAGACGGTGGGACAAAAGACGCATCCGCACGGTTTTCGGCTGGGGTTCAACAAGCAGTGGAGCTCGCGCTGGTTTGCCAAGGGGACCGAATACGGCCGGCTAATCCACGAGGACCTCAAGATGAAGAAGGCGATCAAGGAAAAGTATTTCCACGCCGGGATCGCCGAGGTCGCGATCGAGCGCGTCGGCCCCAAGATCCGGGCCATCATCCATACGGCGCGGCCGGGGATCATCATCGGCCGCGGCGGGAAGGAAATCGAAAGCCTGAAGAAGTTCCTCGAAGGCATCGCCAAGCGCGAGGTCTACGTGGACATCCGCGAAGTGGACAAACCCGAGCTCAATGCCCTGCTCGTCGGAGAGGGCATCGCCGTCCAGCTCGAAAAGCGGATCGCCTACCGGCGGGCCATGCGGAAATCGATTGAACTGGCCCTCAAAATGGGGGCCAAGGGCATCAAGGTCATGTGTTCGGGCCGCTTGGGCGGCGTCGAGATCGCGCGCTCGGAATGGTATCTTCGCGGCCGGCTCCCGCTCCAGACTCTGAAAGCCGACATCGACTACGGCTTCACCGAGGCGTTCACGACCTACGGCCAGATCGGGATCAAGGTCTGGATCTACCGGACCGACGTGGAAAAGCCGAAGATGACGTCCCAGATGGCGGAGGTTGAGGAGATTTAGCCATGTTGATGCCGAAAAAAGTCAAGTTCCGCAAGAGCCATCGCGGCCGGATGCGCGGCAAGGCCCGGCGGGGCAGCACCTTGTCCTTCGGGGCCTATGGTCTCCAGGCGCTCGAGCCCTGCTGGCTCACGGCGCGGCAGCTCGAAGCGGGCCGCATCACGATCACCCGCTTCATCAAGCGGCGCGGCAAGCTCTGGCTGCGCGCTTTTCCGTGGAAACCCGTGACAAAAAAACCGACCGAGGTCCGGATGGGCAAGGGCAAGGGCGACCCCGAGTTTTGGGTCGACGTCGTCCGGCCGGGCAAGATCATCTACGAGCTCGAGGGCATCTCTGAGACCGTGGCCAAGGAAGCCATGCGGCTGGCGGCGCACAAGCTGCCGATCAAGACCCGCTTCATATCGCGCGAAAGTCGAGAACTGAGATGAAAG
>JBGOYP010000011.1:0-20360 GCA_041479785.1 Candidatus Aminicenantia bacterium
CCCGGCTTCGCGACCTGTCGACCTTGTCCTTATTCTACGCGTTTTTCGCCGCCTTCGGGCTGTCCTTCCTCGGCGGCGTCCTCCGCCGCGGAGGAGCGCGGCTCGCGTTCGTCGTCGTGGCCGCCGCGGCCGTTGTCCTTGTCGGAGTCCGGAGCTTGGCCCAAGGATATTATCTCCATGAGGACGATACGACCCAGGTCGCCGAACGCTGGATCGAGCGGAACCTGACGCCCGGAAGCCGGATCGGACGGGAATGGTTCACGCCCGAGCTCACCGGGTCGAGCGGAAAATTCCAGATGTTCGGCCAGCCGTTCCTGTGCAAGGATTTTCCGGCGTTCAACCAGTTTGATTTCGTCCTCGCTTCGAGCGCGTCCAATAGCTTTTTTTACAAATACCGGAAATATTATCCCAACCAGGTCGCGGTCTACGAAGACTTGGACCTCGGCCATGAGCTTCTCAAGGATTTCCGGTTCCGGGCGATCGAGTACAAGAATCCCGAAGTGAAAATCTACAGCGGACAGGTGGCGCGTCATTCGAAAGAACGCTTGACGCTTCCCGTCATGCCGTCGGTCCCGGCGCCCGTCCGCGAGTTTGAGTTCGCGGACGGCTCGGTCTACGGCAAGGACATCAACGCCTTCGTCCTCGCCTCCGAACAGCCCGTCGAACGCGTCTTTATCAGCCGGTCGCCGATAGCCCGGTTCGGCGTTTTCATCAGCGAAGCCGCCGGGGACGGCGAAGTCGTCGTCCGCGCGGGCGGGCGCGCCGAGCGGATCGCGGTCGGACGCGGAGGCCGCGCCGCCGCCATAATCGAGCCGCGGCGACGCTTCCCGTATTTCAAATACATGTATGACGTCCGCGTCGAAGCTTCGGCCGGGACCAAGGAATGTCATGTCGCGATCCGCGAGGACGATTTCAGCATCGGCCTCGAGTATTTTCGTCGGGGTGAGTTCGGCCGCGCCGCGGAATCCTTCCTCCGGGCGCTCAACGGCGCACCGCCCGGGGTCCGCGATGCCGAGATTTTTCTCTACCTGGCCTACGGCGCGAATAAAACAGGCCGCGCCGACGAAGAAGGGCGCTATCTCGAACGCTTCGTAAAAACGCCGCAGGCGTCGAGGCTTGTGTTTCTCTATGGCGCGGAGGGCGATGCCGCGGACTGGGACCGGCTGTTCGAAAAGTACGCCGGGATCAACCCCGGCCTCTTGACCGCCACGCAGACGGTCCTTGTCGACGACGACAAGTTCACTTTCGAAGGCGGGACGGCCGTCGAGAACGGCGCTCTCCTCAACGGCCGCGCTTGGGGTGTTTCGCCCGGCGCGGAGACGGGGATGCGGGCCGGGCTTTCTTCTCCGCTGCGTCTGCCGGGGCAGGCTTATCACGTTGAACTCGCCTTCGTGAATCCTCTGGGGATTTCGGGCGCAATCGGCGAGGTCGAGGTCATCATTGAGAACGGCGACCCCGGCGGAAGGACGGCCCGTCCTCTCCGCCTCGCGGCTCCCGGTCCCGACCACATTTCCCGGGCCGTGGTCGATTTCAAAGTGCCCTCGGCGTCCGGCCGCGTCCAGGTCCGGTTCGCGCTGGCTAAAGACGCCCGCGTCGCTTTCGATTGTCTTCGAATCGTCCCGGACCTCCGGTCGTTCTTCGTGGAGAAAGGCGTCCTCTTCCGCGATTATCTTAAGCGCGTGTCATGACTTTAATGTTTTCCTGTGTCCTCTGCGGTGGTCGGAAAAGCCGCCCGTTTTTCAAGACGCGGGATGCTCGCTTCCGCCGCTGCGGCGAATGCGGCCTCGTTCAGATGTTTCCGCGCCCCGAGACTATCGGCGAGGGCGAGGATTACGCCGGGTTTGACCTCGACGCGTATCGGGACTTCATGACCGAATTCCGGGTCCCCCAATATGAGCGCGATACGGCTTTGATCAAGGCCCATCGAAGCGGCGGGCGGCTGCTGGACGTGGGCTGCGGGACCGGCGAGTTCCTGGATGTCGCGGAAAAAAGCGGCTTTCAGCCTCTCGGCGTCGAGCCCTCCGCGAAAGCCTCGGCGATCGCCGGAGCCCGCCACCGCGTCATTCGCGGCGAATTTCGGGACGCGGCACTCCCCGAGCGGAGCTTCGAGGTCATAACGCTTTGGTCGGTCCTGGAGCACGTTCTCGACCCTCCCGCGGTCTTGCGACGCGTTCGCGTTCTCCTCATGGAGGACGGGGTCGTCGCCCTTCGCGTCCCCGACGTTCGGGGGCTTCTTCCCAAGCTTGCCCTCGGCCTCTATAAGGTCACCCTCGGCCGGACCACGGTGCCGCTGCGTGTCCTCTATCAGCTCGATTGGCATTACAAACATTTTTACGGGTTTGACCGCGGGACGATCGTCAAACTGATGGACGCGCATGGGTTTGAAATCCTGGAACTCCGGCGCGAGATCAGCTATGCGCGGCGCGGTCTTCCCCTCCGGATGGAATATCTTCCCGTCCGCTGGCGAGCGACCCGGGCCCTGGCGAGGATTTCTCTCAGCGCCGTCCTCCCCCTGGCCAAGCTCCTGCGCGGTGAAGACGAGGTCGTCCTCGTCGCCCGGAAAAAAAACGAGGCTCTCCATGGCTAACAAAACACTCCTCCTGGTCGACATCGATGCCGGCCACCTTCAGTCTCTGACCGCGCTCTTCACGCCGTATCATTTCGATATCATCACGGCGAGCGACGGCCTCTCGGCCTACGAAAAATACAAGAAGGCGCGACCCGACCTGGTCATCCTCGAAGCCATCCTACCCAAGCTCCACGGGTTCGACCTGACCTCCCGCATCTATCGCGAGTCCCGCGGCGCCGTCCCGGTGGTGATCGTCACCGGCCTCTACCGGGGTCCCCAATACCGGCATGAGGCGTTGACCACGTTCGGAGCGGCGGATTACTTTGAAAAACCCTACGAACCGGAGAAGCTCGTTCGCGCGGTTCTAGGACTTCTCCGGGAACAGGTCGAGATCGGGCTGGACCTCCCCAGCCCGGAGGCCGTCCTCGGTTTTCTCGAGGCCCGGATCAAAAAAGCGGAATTGACAGGGCCGCGGAAAAGCTGATAGACTTTCGATTTGCCCATGAACGAAAACCTCTGGACGCGCTGCAATAATTGCCAGCGGATCCTGTATAAAGAGGACATCCTCGAAAATTTCTCGGTCTGCCCGGCCTGCGGGTTCCATTTCCGGCTCTCGGCCGTCGAACGGCTGACGATGCTGTTCGACGACGGCCGGTTCGACGTCGTCGACCACGAGATCAAGCCTCTCGACCCGCTGAAGTTCGTCGACACGATGCCTTATGAAAAACGGCTTCGCGATTACCAGAAAAAAACGTCCCTGCCCGAGGCTGTGATCAATGCCGTCGGGACCATGGGCGGGATCAAGGTCGTCATTTCAGCCCTGGACTTCGGCTTCATGGGAGGAAGCATGGGGTCCGTTGTCGGAGAAAAAGTCACTCGGGCGGTCGAGCGAGCGCTTCGGGACAAAACCCCTCTGATCGTCGCGTCGTGTTCCGGCGGGGCGCGCATGCAGGAAGGGATCCTGTCGCTCATGCAGATGGCGAAGACGAGCGCCGCGCTGGCCCGGCTCGACGAAGCGCGGATCCCGTTCCTCTCCGTCTCGACCGACCCCACGACGGCCGGCGTTATGGCCAGCTTCGCGCAGCTCGGCGACCTCAATATCGCCGAGCCCAACGCCCACATGGGCTTCGCCGGGCCGCGGGTTATCGAACAGACGATCAAAGAAAAGCTCCCGAAAGGCTTTCAGCGCTCGGAATTCCTCCTGAAACACGGCTTTCTCGACGACGTCGTGCCGCGGAAGAACCTGCGCAGCTATATCATCCGGGCCCTCCGGCTCTTCCTCAACCGGCCTCAATGAACCCCGCCCAGTGCCGGGCCTACCTCCGGGACCTGGAGCGCTTCGGCATCAAACTCGGCCTCGACAACGTCTCGGCGCTGCTCGCCGCGTTGGGGAACCCTCACCGGGCCGCGCCCTCGGTCCACGTTGCCGGAACGAACGGAAAAGGGTCGGTCTGCGCGATGCTCGCCGAGGTCCTGGCCCGCCACGGCTTCAAGGTCGGGCTTTACACGTCCCCTCATCTCGTCCGTGTCGAGGAGCGTATCCGCATCAACGGCCGGACGATCGGGCCGGTGGATTTCCGCCGGCTCGCCGCCGTCGTGAAGCGGACGACCGAACGGCTCATCGCCAAAAAAAAGCTGGACGCGCCGCCGACGTTCTTCGAAGTCCTGACCGCGGTCGCGTTTCTTTATTTCCGGGAAAGGGGTGTCGACATCGAAATCCTCGAAACCGGCATGGGAGGCCGGTTCGACGCGACGAACGTAACCCTACCGCTCGTGTCGGTCATTACGAACGTCGCCCTCGACCATCAGGACCACCTGGGGCGCACGGTCGGCCGCATCGCTCTTGAAAAAGCGGGAATCATCAAGACGGGCGTGCCCGTCGTCTGCGGCGCGGACGACTCCGCGGCTTGGAAGGTCATCCGCAAGCGGGCCGCGGAGATGAACGCGCCGCTTGTCCGGGTCTTCGGTCAGGACGGGCGTTTCGAGACCGGGTCAGCCAAGGAGAGAATGCTTTTTTCTTATCGGATCGGCGACAAGACCTTCCGTTTTTCTCCCGCGCTCCGGGGGGAGCACCAGGGCCGAAACGCGGCGATCGTCATCGTCACCGCTTCGGTCCTCAGTCGGGTTTGGCGGCCGCTCGAAGATTATAAAATCATCGAGGGGATCGCGGCAGCCCGCTGGGATGGACGCCTTGAACTGGTCGCAACCCGCCCCGACGTGTTTCTTGACGGCGCCCACAACGAAACCGGTGCCGCGGCGGTCCGTCGTTTCATCGAGCAGACGATGTCCCGCCCTCCGGTGCTCGTGTTCGCCGTAATGAAAGACAAGGCCATCGGACGCATGGCCGGCACCCTGTTCCCGGCCGCCCGAGAGGTCATCCTGACCTCCATCCCCTATCCGCGCGCGGCGCGGCCCGACGAAGTCCTGCGTCAGGCCCGACCGTTCGGCGCGAAGACGACGATCGAGCCCGACCTTGCCAAGGCGATCGCGGCCGCAAGGGCCCGCGCCGGGAAAATCGGGACCGTTCTCATCACGGGGTCGCTCTTTCTCGTCGGCGAAGCCAAGAAGGTCCTGGCCGGGGTCTTTCCCAGGGGAGAGGCGGCTTGAATTTTCGGTTCAAACCTGTTAACTTATCTGTTTCCGTGGCTGGATAGGATATCCGCTCCATGCTTGAAATCGACGCGACCTTCCTGGTCATTTTCTCTATCATCTGGGTCCTCGTCTTTGTCCTGTCCCGCGTCTTCTGGAGGCCTATGACGAGGCTACTTGAAGAACGAAAGGCGCGTCTCGAGGGCGATCGCGAAGCCTCCCGGCAGAGTGATACCGCCCGGGACCGCGGGCTCCGGGATATCGAGGCGACCCTGGCTTCGGCGCGTCAGGCGGCGGACCGGGCCCGCGACGAGGTGGAGGTCGAGGCCCAACGGGAAAAATCCCGGCTCCTGACCGAGGTCAGTGCCGCATCGAGGAAAGAAATGGATGACGCCCGCCTGCGGCTCGAGGACGAGATCGCCCGGCTTAAAAAGGACTTGGCCTTGGAAGCCGAGCGCCTGGCGGTCCAGATCGAGCGGAAGTTGCTGCCATGACCGTCCGCCCCAAGTCCGTCTGGCCCGTCCTCCTCGCGGTCCCGTTCCTTTTGTGCATGACGCCCCAAGAAGGGAGCGGACGAGCGGCCTTTGGCGACCTCCTGGGAAAAATCATCAATTTTTTGATCTTGTTCGGCGGCCTTTTTTTTCTCCTGCGCCGTCCCCTGTCGGAGTATTTATCCAGGCGGTCGGGCGAAATCCGGACCTCGCTCGACGAGGCGCGGGCGAGCCGGGACGAGGCGGAGCGGAAGCTTTTGGAAATGCAAGCCCGCTTGGCCGCGCTCAAAGACGAGACGGCGAAAATCGCGGCCGAAGCCCGGGCCGAGAGCGAGAAAGCGCGGGAGCGCATCCGCGCCCTCGCGGACAAGGAAACCGGGCGAATCCGGGAATTCACCCGGCAGGAGATCGACCTTCAGCTCAAAGCCGGCGTCCGTGAACTCTCGGAATACACCGTCGACCTGGCCGCCGGTTTGGCCGAAACCCGGCTCAAGGCCGGTCTCGCGGACGACGCCCAGTCTAAAATCATCGACCGGTCGATTGAGCAACTCGCGGAGATCCATGCAGAACCACGTCCTCATTAAACGCTATGCCGAGGGGCTTGCGGCGGCCCTCAAGACCGAAGAGGAATACGATGCCGTGCGCAGGGACGTGGCGGAGTTCGCCGGGCTTCTCGAGAGCCGCGAGGACCTGCGGAACGCATTGTGCCGTCCGTTATTAGCGGCGGCCGAAAAAAATCGGATCGTCGATGAGCTTCTGGAGAAGCTCTCTTATCGAGCCAAGACACGGCGGCTGATCGACCTTCTCGTCCGGCACGGACGGCTCGAAATCCTGCCGGAGATCGCCCGGAGCTTGCCGGCGCTCTGGAAGGAAAAGCTGGGGATCGTCCCCTTCGAAGTCCGGTCCGCCGTCCCCCTCCGCGATGCCCAAAAGACGGCGCTTGAAACGCGGCTCCGGGAGATCGAGCGAAGCGGCGTCTCCTGCTCGTACACGGTCGATCCCGGAATCATCGGCGGTCTGTCCGTCCGGAAAGGAAATTTGATCTATGATGTCTCCCTCAAGGGCCAGCTCGAACGGTTGAAGGAGCGCATTCGGGAAAGGTAGAAGGCCATGCCCATCAAAGCGGACGAAATCAGCAAAATCATCCAGCGCCACATCGAGGGGTTCGAGACCCAGGCCGACGTCAAAGAGGTCGGGACGGTCATTTCGGTCGGCGACGGGATCGCCCGGGTTTACGGGCTCGACCGGGTTATGTCCAATGAACTCCTTGAATTTCCGCACGGAATCATCGGCCTCGCCCTCAACCTCGAGGAGGATAGCGTCGGCGTCGTTCTCTTCAACAAAAGCTTCATGATCAAGGAGGGCGACGTCGTCAAACGGACGCGCCGCATCATGGAGGTCCCGGCCGGCCCCTCCCTCATCGGCCGGGTCGTCGACCCCCTCGGTCAGCCGCTGGACGGGAAAGGCCCGATCAAGGCCGAAACGCAGCAGGTCGTCGAGCGCCTTGCACCGGGCGTCGTGGACCGCCTTCCTGTCCGGGAGCCGCTCCAGACCGGCATCAAGGCCATCGACGCCATGATCCCGATCGGCCGCGGCCAGCGCGAGCTCATCATCGGCGACCGCCAAACCGGCAAATCGGCCATCATCGTCGACTCCATTCTCAACCAGAAGACCACGGGCGTTATTTGCATCTATGTCGCGATCGGCCAGAAGAACTCGACCGTCGCCCAATTCGTCAAAACACTCGAGGATTTCGGGGCTATGGCCTACACGACCGTCGTCGTGGCTTCGGCGAGCGACCCGTCGTCGCTTCAGTATTTGGCGCCCTACAGCGGCTGTGCCATGGGCGAGTATTTTCGCGACAACGGCCGCCATGCCCTCATCATCTACGACGATCTGACCAAACACGCCCAGGCCTACCGGCAACTCTCCCTGCTCCTCCGCCGGCCGCCGGGGCGCGAAGCTTATCCGGGCGACGTCTTCTATCTCCATTCGCGCCTGCTCGAGCGGGCGGCGAAGCTCAACGACGAGTTCGGCGGCGGGTCGCTTACGGCCCTGCCCATCATCGAGACTCAGGCCGGCGACGTCTCGGGCTATATCCCGACCAACGTCATCTCGATCACGGACGGGCAGATCTACCTCGAACCCGAACTCTTCAACTCCGGCGTCCGGCCCGCGATCAACGTCGGAATTTCAGTATCCCGGGTCGGCGGCAACGCTCAGATCAAAGCCATGAAGCAGGTCGCGGGCAAGCTCCGGGGCGACCTCCAGCAATACCGCGAGCTATTAACCTTTGCCCAGTTCGGGACCGAGCTCGACCGGATCAGCCAAGCGCAGCTCGACCGCGGCGAGCGCCTGACCGAAATCCTCAAGCAAAACCAAAACAATCCGCTTCCAGTCGAGAAACAGGTCCTGATCATCTACGCCGGGAACCGCGGCTACCTCGACCAGGTTAAGGTGGCCGATATCCAGGAATATGAGCTTAAACTCTACGAGTTCTTCGACCGGGAACGGGCCGGCCTCCTGGACAGGATTCGGGAAAAGAAGCAGCTCGACGGCGCCCTGAACAACGATATCGCCGCGGCCCTGGAGGAGTTCAACGCCAGGTTCCGCAAGGAGCGGGAAGGCGCCTGATGCCGACGCTCATCGACCTTCGCCGGCGGATCCGCAGCGTCAAGAACACGCAGCAGATCACCAAGGCCATGAAGACCGTCGCGACCGCCAAATTCAAGAAGACACAGCGGACGGTCGTCGAGCACAGGCCCTTATGGCATGCCGCGCCCGACCTGCTTTCGCGGATTGCGGGTTGGACCGGAACGGCCGCCCACCCGCTGTTCACGGTCCGGGACGAGCGCCGGGTTCACGTCATCGTGATCACGTCGGACAAGGGGTTGTGCGGGGCGTTCAACGCGAACCTCCTTTCGCGCGCGCTCGAATTCGTCGTCGACAAAGCCCGGTCCTCGCAGGTCGGACTGGTCCTCATCGGCAAGAAGGCGGTCAACTTTTTCCGGAAATACGCTTATCCCGTGGAGCGCGCCTTCGGCGAACGGACCGACCGGATCGACCCCGCGGAATTGAACGCGCTCGCCCGGTATTTGATCCGGTTGTATGTCTACCAGGAGACCGACGGCGTCTACCTCGCCTACAATGAATTCAAGTCCGTGCTCGCGCCGCGCATTACGGTCTTACGCCTCTTGCCCGTCACCCCGCCGGCGGCCGCTCCGTCCCCGCCGACGCCGGCGCCCGAATGGGAGCCGGGCATTCCCGAGCTTCTCGAAACGCTCGTCCCGCGCTATATCGAGGACCAGATCCGCCATGCCTATGCCGAGTCTCAGGCGGCGGAACAAGCGGCCCGCATGATGGCGATGGACAACGCCTCGAAAAATGCCGAGACGCTTTTCGGGGACCTCCTCCTCGTTTTGAACAAGATCCGCCAGGCGAGCATCACCAAGGAGCTCCTTGAGATCATGAATGCCGTCGAGGCCATGAAAAAATGAGCTTTTCACCGGAGTCAGCCATGCCTAACGCCGTTGCGAAACCGAAAATCGGAACCGTCGTCCAGGTCATCGGGCCCGTCGTGGACGTCGCCTTCAAAGGGCTGGAGCTTCCCGAGATTTATTCCGCCATCCGGATCACGAGCGAGGGATATGATTCCCCGATCCCCGTGGACATCGTCGTCGAGGTCGAGCAGCATCTGGGCGAGGACACCGTCCGATGTGTGTCGATGCATCCGACGGACGGTCTGGCCCGCGGGATGAAAGCGTTCGATCTGGGCGGACCGATCGAAGTGCCGGTCGGCCCCGAGCTCCTGGGCCGCGTGATCAACGTCATCGGAGAGCCGGTCGACCATCTCGGCCCGGTCAACGCCAAGAAAAAATATCCGATCCACCGCCCCTCCCCGTCCCTGGAGGAGCAAAGCACGCGGCTCGAGATGTTCGAAACGGGGATCAAGGTCATCGACCTCATCCAGCCGTTCCTCAAGGGCGGCAAGATCGGTCTGTTCGGCGGGGCGGGCGTGGGCAAGACCGTCATCATCCAGGAGCTGATCCACAACGTGGCCATGAAGCACGGCGGCTATTCCGTCTTCGCCGGGGTCGGCGAGCGAACGCGCGAGGGGAACGACCTGTGGCTCGAAATGAAGGGGTCCAAGGTCATCGACAAGACGGCGCTCATCTACGGGCAAATGACCGAGCCCCCCGGCGCTCGCCTCCGCGTCGGCTTGACGGCGTTATCCGTGGCCGAATATTTCCGCGACGAGATGAACCAGGACCTCCTTCTGTTCATCGACAATATCTTTCGTTTCACCCAAGCGGGATCCGAGGTTTCGGCCCTCCTGGGCCGAATGCCCTCGGCCGTCGGCTACCAGCCCAATTTGGCCACCGAACTCGGCGAGCTCGAAGAGCGAATCACGTCGACCAAGAAAGGTTCGATCACGTCCGTTCAAGCGATCTATGTCCCGGCGGACGACTTCACGGACCCCGCCCCGGCCACGACATTCTCCCACCTCGACGCATCGACCAGTCTCGACCGGGCCTTGACCGACATGGGCATCTACCCGGCCGTCAACCCGCTGGCGTCCTACAGCCGGATCCTCGACCCGGCCATCGTCGGCGAGGAGCATTACCGGGTCGCGCGCCGGGTCAAGGAGATTCTCCAACGCTATAAGGACCTCCAGGACATCATCGCCATCCTCGGCATCGAGGAGCTGTCCGACGAGGACAAGCTCATCGTCTCCCGGGCCCGAAAAATCCAGAGATTTTTGTCCCAGCCGTTCCACGTCGCCGTCGAGTTCACCGGACGGCCCGGTAAATACGTCACGGTCGAAGAAACGGTGCGCGGGTTCAGAGAGGTGGTCGAGGGCAAACACGACAACAAGCCCGAGCAGGCGTTCTACATGGTCGGCGGCATCGAAGAGGTCGTCCAACGGGCCGAGGAGCTGAAAAACCTGTGACCGACCGGCTTCCGGCGTCCCTCCGCCTCAAGGCCATCACGCCGCGGGCCCTTCTCGTCGACGCGGAGGTGGACGAAGTCCAGCTGCCGAGCATCGACGGGTTGATCGGGATCTTTCCCGGACACCGGCCTCTCGTGACCGCGCTCGGATACGGCCGGCTGACTTATCGCCAGGGGACGGAGAGCGAGAGTTACGCCGTCCGGGGCGGATACGCCGAGATCGAACCCGATAAGATGCTCGTGTTCACCGAGCTCGACGAAGCAGCCTGACTTGGAATGCCGATTCCAATTTTGTTGACATTATTTCTCGCGCGGCGATATGATCATTTGCGATGAAAATAAGCGACAAAGCCTGCGGGCGGGAGAACGTCAACCGTCCGGGCTCCATCGGCAACTCGGTTCCGGCGAAGAAATTGGCAGCGAGAATAAATAAAGAGGAACAATATATGAAGATCGCCGATCTTTTAGGCGCCGTGATGCAGTCCGGAATGAGCCCGTCTTCTAACGACCGGATTCAAAACTCGTTGGGTGGCGGCAACATGTGCGAAGATCTCCTTTTTTGAAGTATCGGCTGAAGCCGACCGATTTTAATCAATGCAAAGGAGGACAATAATGCCGATCAAGAGGACAACCCACCGCAGCTCCAAGGGCACCAAGCTTTATGCCGTGCGCGACAGCAAGGGGCGATTCAAGGACATCCAGACCTATAAGCGTGCCCACGCCATGGATATCAAACGTAAGAGCAAGACCGAAGCGACGGTTAAGCCCGAGAATAAACCGACAAGCAAGTAATAAAAACCAGAATATTTTCGACGCGGCTTGAGTTTGGTTTTCGGCCCCACCCTCCGCCTAAAAATCGGCGCCGGGGGGAAAATGGTTGGTCGAAGACTCGAATTTGAGAAGGAAGATCGATTCGGATTTTTATTAAAGCGAGCTTTATGAAAGAGGCCCGCGCTGCCCCGCCTGGCATTACCGGCCGTGGAGAAACCCTGGATACGTTTTACCGCGGCCGCATTCTGCTCCTTCAGAAAAGGACCGGCTACCGTTTCGCCCTCGACGCCCCCCTTCTTGCCGATTTCATAAAAACTAAGCCCGGCGAGGAGCTCCTCGAGCTCGGGACGGGCAACGGGATCATTGCCCTTCTTCTCAGCCTCAAGCCGTTCGTGCACATCACGGCCTTGGAGATCCAGCCGTCGTTGGCGAATCTTGCCCGAAGAAACGTCCGGTTGAACGGGCTTGAAAAGCGCATGACCGTCGTCCGGGCGGACTTCCGCACATTCCGGCCTGAGAAACGATTCGATGTCGTCTTCAGCAATCCGCCTTACATCCCGAAGGCCTCCGGTTTTCTGAGCGCCATGGCCGAGAAATCCGTTGCAAAACACGAGATAAAATGCGATATTTTAGAGGTTATGCGCGCGACATCCGAGCTGCTGAAGTCCGCCGGGCGGGCTTATTTCGTCTTTCCGGCCCGCCGCGAAGGCGACTTTGCAAAAGTGGCCGAAGCCGCGGGTCTCGCCGTCCGGCGCAGCCGGTTCGTCCTCCCGGGGGCGGGCGCTCCGGCGATCCTTTTTCTCGCCGAATGCCGTTTCGAGCGGGGGCCGAGGCGCGAACTCCGGCCTCTCGTCTTGCGCGATACGCGCGGCGGAGACACGCCGGAGGCCCGCTTGATCTTCGAAGGGAGGGGCCGTGGGCCGGCTCATTAAAAACCTTCGCGAGCTCTATAAATTCCGCGTCCTCATCCAGAACCTGGTGAGCCGGGAGCTCAAAGCCCGCTATCGCGGCACGGCCCTCGGCTTTCTCTGGTCGTTCTTCAACCCGCTCCTCCTGATGACGGTTTACACGATCGTCTTCGGCTTCATCCTCCGGCCCAAAGACCTTTCGATCGGCGACTCGCCCTGGTCTTACGCTTTGTTCCTTTTCAGTGGTGTCCTGCCCTGGGTCTGGTTCTCGTCGTCGTCCATCGAGTCGGCCAATTCGCTCATGATCCACGGCAACCTGATCAAAAAGATCCTTTTTCCGGCGGAGATCCTGCCCATCGTCGCGGTCTCGTCGAATTTCGTCCATTTCTGTTTCGGTCTGCCGATCCTCCTCCTCTTCGTTTTTCTCTTTGGCAAAACGCTGACCGTTTATGCCTTGCTCCTGCCGGTCGTCGTCCTGGTCCAGTTCGTCTTCTCGCTCGGGTTCAGCTTCCTCATCTCCGCCCTGACCGTCCATTTCCGCGACATCAAGGACATCCTCGGCAACCTCCTGACGTTCTGGTTCTTTACGACCCCGATCGTCTATTCTTTCACCTCCGAGCCGATCCAAAAGCATAAGATCCTGCAGACGCTCCTGAGCCTGAACCCCATGACCCATGTCATGGAAGGCTATCACGACTGCCTCTTTTACGGCCGCATGGTCCGATGGCCTCAGCTCGGGGTCACGCTTCTGGCCGCGCTCGTCCTGTTTGTCGTCGGTTACGCCGTGTTTGACCGTCTGCGCGACTCCTTCCCGGAGGAAGTGTGATGCCCGCGATCGAGCTCGTCGACGTCACGCGGGTTTATCAGAAATATTCCGCGCGGCACCGCTTCCAGACGTTTAAAAGCGCCATCGTCAAGGGCGACTTATTCCGCTCGCTCCGGCCCGACGAGCTCGTCACGGCCGTGAGCGGCGTCAATATCCGCGTCGAAAAGGGTGAAACCTTCGGGGTGATCGGCGAGAACGGCTCGGGCAAAAGCACCCTGCTCAAGCTCATCGCCGGCATTGCCAAACCGACCTCGGGACGGGTCAGGACCGAAGGGAAGATCTCGGCCCTGATCGAGCTCGGGGCCGGGTTCCACCCCGAAATCACGGGCCGCGAGAACGTCTTTATCAACGGCATCATGCTCGGCCTCTCGAAGCGCGAGATCGTCCGGAAGTTCGACGAGATCGTCCGGTTTGCCGAGCTCGAGGATTTCATCGACGCTCCCGTCAAGACGTACTCGTCGGGCATGTACATGCGGCTCGGCTTCTCGGTCGCGATCAACGTCAACCCCGAGATCCTTCTCGTGGACGAAGTCCTGGCCGTCGGCGACGCGGCGTTCGTGCCCAAGTGCCTGGACCGCATCGACGATTTCCGGCGCCGGAAAAAGACCATTCTTTTCGTCAGCCACGACCTGGCCACCGTGTCCAAGATCTGCGACCGGGTCGCCTGGATGAAGTGCGGCGTCATCCGCATGCTTGGCGACCCGAAGCGGGTCGTGGACGCCTACCTCCAGGACGTGGCCGTGAAACAGGAAGAGGACTTCCAGGAGCGGCGGAGCGAAACGGCTCCCGTGCTGGAATCGGGGCCCGAGCCGGCGCCCGGCCCGGCGCCCGAACTGGGAACGGCGGCCCCCGACGAGGGCCGCGCCCAGCGCTGGGGCAAGCGTGAGGTCGAGATCCGGCGGGTCACGCTCCGGAATCTCCGCGGCGAGGAAAAACACGTCTTTCACCCGGACGAGGGCCTGGTTATCGAGATGGAATACGCCGCCCGTGAGCCGGTCAAGGACTTCGTCTTCGGCGTCGGGATTTCCACGTCGCTGGGTATCTTCTGTTATGGGACGAACACGAACCTCGAGGAGTTCGAGCCCGTTCTCCTCTCGGGCGAGGGCAAAGTCGCCGTCCGTATCGAGCGGCTGAACCTCATCAACGGCACCTATTATCTCGATATCGCGGTGCACAAGCGCGACGGTTATCCTTACGATTACCATAAGAATCTTTATTCGTTCTTCGTTTCCTCGATGCGGCGAGACGAGGGGATCGCCCGCCTGGCCCATACATGGGAATTTTCGCCGCAGGTCAAAATTAAGTTTCCAGATAAGCGATGATGACAAAGGTCAAGACCATCGCCGAATTGAAACGGACCCGCGCCCGGCTCAAGCGCGAGGGGAAGACGGTCGTCTTCACCAACGGTTGTTTCGACCTTCTTCATGCCGGGCATATCCACCTCTTCCGGACGGCAAAAAAGCTCGGAGATGTTTTGATTGTCGCCCTGAATACCGATGCCTCCGTCCGGCGTCTCAAAGGGCCGGCCCGCCCGGTTTTTCCGCTCCGGGAGCGGTTCGAGGTCCTGTCGGCCATCGCCGACATCGATTACTTGACCTCGTTTTCGACGCCAACGCCCCGGACGGTCATCGCCGCGCTCCGGCCCGACGTGCTCGTCAAAGGCGGCGACTGGGGCCCGGGCGAGATCGTGGGCCGGGCCGAGGTCGAGGCCGCCGGCGGCCGCGTCGTCCGGGTGCCCTATCTCAAGGACCGCTCGAGCACGAACATCATCGACAGGATTTCGAAGAGCTTTTCTTGATCTCGAAATAACGGAGAACCCCATGACCCGAGCGTTGTTGCGCCTGATCGCCGTCGCTGTTCTATGCTGCTCCGCCGCGGGGGCCGACGACGGTTCGCCCGAATCTCTCATCGAGGCCGAACATTGGCTGAGGGCGCGCGCTCTCGTGGAGCCTATTGTGAAGGCAAACCCGGACGATGCCCGGGCGAATTTTCTCATGGCCAGGTGCCTCGAGGCCGCGGGCCGCTACGACGAAGCTCTCGTCTTCGCGGAGAAAGCGTCCAAGCTCGACCCGAAGAATGCGGATAACCGCGTCATGTTAGCGCTCGTGTATGGCCGGCAAGCGATCCAGGCCGGCCTTTTAAGGAAACTCGGCCTCGCCCATCGTATCCGCCGCGAAGCTGAAACGGCCCTCCATCTCAATCCGAACCACATCGAGGCGCGGCTCATTCTTATCGAATATTTTTATCAGGCGCCGGGATTCGTGGGCGGCGACAAGGCCAAGGCCCGAAGGCTGGCTGAAGACGTCGTCAAGCTCGACCCGGTCCGCGGCTACGTTGCCCAGGCTTCGCTTTCCCGCCGGGACCGAAAACCCGAGCTCGTCGAAGGTTTATACGCGAGAGCTTTGGAGTCAAGTCCGCGGTCCTACCAAGCGCTGACCACGATGAGCGGTTTCTATACGCGTGGGTCTCAGCCCAATTTGGAGCGCGCCGAAAAATATGCCCTGGACGCGTTGGCTCTCGCGCCCGACCGGGCCGCGGCTTACGGCCAGCTCGCTCAGCTTTTTGTCCGCCAGGAACGCTGGTCGGACCTCGACGATATCCTCACCCGGGCCGAAGCGGCCGTGCCCGACAACTTGAACCCTTTTTTCCAGGCCGGCCGGGCCGTGTTTCAACAGGGCAAGGACTTCGCGCGGGCCGAGCGGTATTTCCGCCAATACCTGGACCGGGAGCCCGAGCTGAACGCCCCGTCGCACGCCCAGGCCTACTGGCGGCTGGCCCAGACGCTCGAAAAGATGGGCAAAACGGCCGAAGCGGTCGGGTCACTCCAGGCCGCGCTCAAGCTTGACCCCAACCTCGCCGGGGCGAAACAAGACTTAAAACGCCTGCGTTGAGTCCGGATATTTCCTTATTTCATCGCGTAGACGACGACCTTGAAGGACCCGGGGACCATTTTCGGCCGCGGCGGTTTCGCGTCCGGCTTCGCGTCGGGCGGTAGAGGCGTGGGCGCTTCGTAGCTGGCCGCCGCGAGATAGATTTTATGGGTTTTGGGATCAATCGTCATCGTCCGGGAGCCTCGGACGGTCTGGACAGTCTGGACGATGACGAACTTGCCGGTCTCATCGACCTTCGCGACGGTCACGGTCCCGTCGCCACCCGAGGAGGCGAAGGCATATCCGGTTCCCGGGTCGAAGGCGTTGGCATCCACGCCCGGGCCGATCGGCACGCTGCCCAGGACCTTGCCTGTCGTGCTGTCCATCATGACCATCATATTGTTGCTGCAGCCGATGAACAGCCGATGATGGGCGACATCGAACGCCAGGCCAGACGCTTCTTCGCCCGGGGCGATCGGCCAGCTGGCGACAACTTGATGTGTGGCCGTATCGATCACGGCGACTTCGCTTTTATCCTCGATGTTATTGTAGATCCGGCCGGCTTTGACGTCGACTTGGGCGAACTCGGGTTTTCCCGAAAGCGGGATCGTAGCCTTGACCGCGCCGGTCGCGGCGTCGAAAACCGTGGCCGAATTCCCTCGACCATTGAACGTATAGACCTCTTTATGGCCGGGCTCGTAAAGAATGCAGTCCGGGTTCTGGCCCGTGTCGACCTTCGAAAGGATCTGGAGCGTTTTCAGGTCGACGATTGCCGCCTTGGATTCCTGGCCGTTGCTGGCGAAGCCTCGGCCGAGCTCGGCGGCAATGGCGAAGCCGTGAACTCCCGGAGTTGGCCCGATTTCGCCGACGGCCACGTCCTTATCGATGTCGATGACGACGACCTTGGTCCCGTGCGTAACATACAGCCGCCGGCCGACGGCGTCCACGGACGCATAGTCCCAGCCGCCTGCGCCGCCGACGGGGATCTCTTTGATAAATGAATACGGACCATCCCCGGCCTTGGCCGGGGCCTGGCCTCCGGCGAGAAGGCAGACGGCCATGGCCAAGACAAAGCCCATTCTAAGCATTTTCATGGAAGACCTCCTTATCGACCTGCGATCGATAACAGCGGGACTATATGCCCCTCGGCGCAAAGCTGTCAAGCGAAGTCAAATCGACAATCGTTTTTACAAAATACTTGTGTAATTTATTCATTTAAATTAAAAAATAGGGGAAGAAGCCGGATACGAACGTCGTCAAAATCGTGATAGTTGGATTAATAAGAATGAGGCGCTCCCGGATCGGGATTTATCGGCCCGCCGCTACGCTCTGCCTCCTTGTCCTTTTCGCGGCCGGGTGCGTCCGGTACCACCCCAAACCGATAACCGCGGCTCAAACGGCGGAGGACTTCGAGGCGCGCCGGCTCGACTCCGCGGACATCACGAAACAGCTGGGGTCGCTTCCGGGAATCGGAACGTGGCCTCCGCCGTCCTGGGACCTTCGGGCCTTCACGCTGGCGGCCATGTACTATTCGCCCGACCTCGACGTGGCCCGCGCCCAGTGGGGAACCGCTCAAGCGGGCCGGATCACGGCCGGCGAACGCCCGAACCCGGCCGCAAGCATTCTCGTGGGATACAACAGCACATCGCCGGTATCCGAGGTTACACCCTGGATACCCGAGGCGGCCCTCGAGATTCCAATCGAGACCGCCGGAAAGCGCGGCTACCGGATCGCGGAAGCCCAGCATCTCTCGGAGGCGGCCCGGCTGAACATTCTATCCGTCGCCTGGGACGTGAGATGCCGATTGCGCCAGGCGTTTCTCGACCTCTTCTCGGCGCGCGAAACCGAAAGACTTCAAAATGCCCAGCTCTCGTACCAAGCCGAAAGCCTCAAGATCCTCGAAGCCCAATGGGCCGCGGGGGAAGCCTCATTTTACGATGTCGTGCAGGCCAGGATCGCGCACGACGGCACGAAGCTCGCCGCGCTCGACGCGGCCGAACGGAGCGCGCGAGCGCTCATCGCGCTGGCCGGTGCGGTTGGCGTTCCCGCTCAAGCCCTGGACGGACTAACGTTCTCGTTCGACGGCCTTCTCGACGTCCGGGCGGACCTGCCTTCGGGCGAGATCCGCCGCCGGGCGCTCCTGAACCGCGCCGACATCCTCGGCGCCCTGGCCCAATACGAGGCCGCCCAATCCGCCCTCCGCCTCGAGGTCGCTAAGCAGTATCCCGACATTTCGCTCGGCCCCGACTGGCAGCTCGACCAGACCGACAACAAATGGACGCTCGGGCTGTCGCTCATCCTTCCGCTTCTCAGCCGGAACAAGGGGCCGATCGCCGAAGCCGAGGCGCGCCGGCAGGAAATCGCTTCTCAGTTTATGGCGCTCCAGGCCAAAGTGATCGAACAGATCGACGCGGCCGTCGCAGGCTGCCGGTCCACGCTCGAAAAAACCAAGACCGCGGACGCGCTCCTGACGAACCTTAAAAAACAGGAAGCGGCGGCAAAAACCCGCTATGAACTCGGAGAGATTTCAAAGTTCGAGCTCCTCGGAATCCAATTGGAGCTCGCGGCGAGCTCGCTCGCCCGGCTGGAAGCCCTCGTCCGGGCGCAGCAAGCGGTCGGGGAGCTTGAAAACGCCATCCAGAGTCCGCTCGACCTGAAGGACTGGATCCTGGCATCTCCGCGAATAAAATAAGGGCCCTTGAAGGAGCGAGAGGATGAATAAACGCCGTATCGGGATGGCGATGGTCGGTCTGGTGGCGGTCGTCCTGGCCGCTTTCCTAATTATGAAGCTCGTTCATCCCAAAGCGGGCGAGGAAGGTGAAGAGGTCGCCGCGGACATGGCCGTCCATGTCGGCCCGATCGCGCGCGCGACGCTCCATCACGTCGTCACCGTCTACGGGTCCGTAGAGCCCGAGCCCGCGTATGGCGGGCGCGTCCCGGCCGATGCCGAAGTCGCTTCGCCCGTCGCCGGCATCGTCGCCCATATCGACTGCGTCGAGGGCCAGCGCGTCGCCAAAGGCGATGTCCTTTTCCGGCTGGACAGCCGCGTCGCCGATGTCGCCTACGAGAAGGCCAAAAAAGCCGTGACCTTCGCCGAGGCGAATTTCGACCGCCAGAAGAAGCTGTTGCCGGTGGACGGGACGTCGAAGAAGGCCTACCAGGAAGCCGAGCAGCAACTCAACGACGCCCGCGGCGAACTCGCCGCCGCGGAAACCGAGCTCGCTCTCCTGAAGATCACCGCCCCGCTCACCGGCACGGTCGTCAAGATCAATTCCGAGCCGGGCGAGGCCGTCGAAAGCAATACCGTGCTGGCGACGATCGTCGACCTCGACCGCCTGGTCGCGGCCGTGAACGTCCCGAGCCGCGAGGCCGGGCCGGTCAAGGTCGGCCAGACGGCCCAGATCGAAGCCGGACCGGTTTCCGGCCCCGTCGTCTACGTCGGCTCGAAGATCGACGACAAGACCGATACTTTGCCGGTCCGGGTTGCGATCCCGGCGGGTACCGGTTTCCGGCCCGGTCAATTCCTGAGCGTCCGGATCATCTGCGAAGAGCACACCGGCTGCCTGGCCGTGCCCGAGGCCGCCGTCATCGCGGACACCGTGGGCAGCGAAACCGGGACGATCGTTTTGGTCGACGGCGACAAGGCCGTCCGCAAGGCCGTCAAGTTCGGGCTGCGGGAAAATGGGCTCGTCGAAGTGATCGCCGACGGCCTCAAGGAAGGCCAGGTCATCGTCACGGTCGATGCCTACGCCGTCCCCGACGCGACCAAGATCCATATCATCAAAGAGACGCATGAATAAGATTACGGCCCTGGGCCGGTTTGCCACCCACCATTCCCTGTCGATCGCGTTCATCTGTATCGCGCTCTGCCTGGCCGGCGCCTATTCCGCCCTGAACCTCTCGTCGTCGGTCTTTCCCCAGACGAACTTTCCCCGGGTCGTCATCCTCGTGGATAACGGCGTCATGCCCGGCGATGAGATGATGGCGACGATCACGCGGCCCATCGAAGAGGCGATGAAAGACATTCCGGGTGTCGCTACGGTCCGCTCGGCCACGGGCCGCGGATCGGCCGAAGTCAACGTCTTTTTCAACTGGAACGTGGATATGGTCGAGTCCGAGCTTTACGTCCTCGGACGCCTGTCCCAGATCCGCGCCTCTCTTCCCCAATCGGCCGAGGCCGAAGTCTACCGCGTGACTTTTTCGAACTTCCCCATCATCGGCATCAGCCTGACGAGCAAGATGCGGTCGATCACCGAACTCTGGGAAGTCGCCCGCTACAACTTGAAGGTCCGGTTTCTGAGGATTCCCGACGTCGCCCGCGTTGACCTCATCGGCGGCCGGACTCCCGAATATCACGTCGTCGTCGACCTCCTCCGCCTCCAGGCG
>JBGOYP010000012.1:0-20092 GCA_041479785.1 Candidatus Aminicenantia bacterium
CCCCGATTCGGACTTTTTTCTCCCGCCGTTCCTTGGTCTCGTCGAACACGCCTTCGGTCAGCCCATAAGCATGATAATAGTCCTGAAGCCGGCACTCCCCCGCTTTATCGCAGATCGGACAATCCAGCGGATGTTCGGCCAACAGAAATTCCAAAACGCCGCGGCGGGCCTCCCTGACCTGGGCGCTGGCCGTGACGACTTTCATTCCCTCCCGCACGACCGTCGCGCAAGCCAACTCCAATTTCGGGCTGCCTTCAACCTCGACCAGGCAAAGCCGGCAGCTCCCTTCGGGGCTGAACGCCGGATGAAAGCAGAAATGCGGGATCGAAATTCCGGCCTGTTCGGCCGCATTGAGAATGGTCGAGCCGGCGGCGGCATCTACGCAAAGCCCGTCGATGGCAACCTTAGGCATCGAACGACTTCTCTCCGGCGGAATGAAGCGAGGCTTCGAGCTCGGTCCTGAACTTGCGGACGATCGAAAGGATCGGCAATGCGGCCGCGTCGCCGAAGGGACACAAGGTCCGGCCTTTGATGTTCGTCGCCAGGCGGAGGACCAGGTCGAGGTCCGCGGCTTTCCCCCGATGTTCGATCATCCTCTTCACCACCCGCCGAATCCAGGACGTCCCGATTCGGCACGGCGTGCACTGGCCGCAGGATTCGTGCTCGTAAAACTTCGCGACTTTTTCGAGGACCGAGAGCATCGGCGTCGCGGCGTCGATGACGATGACCGCGGACGACCCGAGCATCGACCCGGCCGCAGCGAGGGCATCGACGTCCATCGGAACGTCGATCTCATCGGCCCGGAGGACCGGCGCCGACAAGCCTCCGGGAATGACGGCCTTCAGCGCCGCGCCCGGCTTCAGGCCTCCGGCATGGACAAAGATGATTTCGCGCAGCTTCGTACCGGCGGGAAGTTCGTAGACCCCGGGCTTTTGAACGGCGCCGCTGAGGCTGAAGAGCCGCGTCCCGCCGTCCTTCGGCCGCCCGTTCTCCAGGAACCACGCCGCGCCTTTCCGAATGATCATAGGAACGCACGCGAGCGTCTCGACGTTATTGATGACCGTCGGGCAGCCGAACAATCCGACCGAAGCCGGAAACGGCGGTTTGAGCCGCGGCACCCCGCGTTTGCCCTCGAGCGATTCGAGCATCGCCGTCTCCTCGCCGCAGATATAGGCCCCCGCCCCGCGATGGACCCAGAGGTCGAAGTCGAAGCCGCGGCCGAGGATATTTTTTCCCAGGACGCCGTGCGCGTACGCTTCAGCAATGGCCTCGTCCAAACGCCGGGCGACGGCCTCGTATTCCCCGCGGATATAAATATACCCGGCGTGGATGCCGACGGCATAAGCCGCGATGACCGCGCCTTCGATGAGAAGATGGGGATCATGGGTCATGAGAAAACGGTCCTTGAACGTCCCCGGCTCGCCTTCATCGGCGTTGACGCAGAGGTACTTCGGTTTGTCCGTGGTCCGCGGGACGAAGCTCCATTTCAGACCGGCCGGGAATCCGGCCCCGCCGCGTCCCCGCAGGCTGGCGGCTTTGACCTCGTCGATGACCTTCTCGGGCGTCCATTGAGCCAGGGCGGTCCGCAGGGCCTGATATCCTCCTCTTTCGAGATAGGCCGAAAGGCGCACGGAGGGTTCGGATTTCAGACCGCGCGTCAGAATAAGGTCCGCCATCATCAGGCCAACCCGTCCAGGATTTCATCCACGCGTGCCGCCTCGAGATGCCCGTAAAAATCAAAATTGACCATCATGCAGGGCGCCTCATCGCAGGCCCCCAGGCATTCGACTTCGGTCAACGTGTACTTTCCGTCGGGCGTCGTCTCTCCAGGCCGGACGCCCAGCTTGGCCTGGAGATAAGCGGAGACACGGTCGCCGCCGGCCAAGCCACAGCTCACGTTGGAACAGACCTGAAGATGGAACCGGCCGACGGGGCTTCGGGTCAGCATCGTATAAAACGTCACGACCTCCCGGACGTTGATCGGCGTCAGGTCCAGGATCTCGGCGACGCGCCGCTCGGCGTCCGCGGAGATATGTCCGTGCTCATCCTGGATCAGCCGGAGCACCGGCAGGAGCGCGGCCCGGCGCGTCGGATAACGCAAAAGGAGCGCGCCGATTTTAGGCTCGAGTTCGGCGGAGAACGTGAAGCTCATCGGTCGAGCTCCCCCCCGATCATATTCATCGAGCCGAACGTCGGGATAACGTCCGCGAGGAATCGGCCCTTGATCAAAGTCTCGAGCGCGGCCACGATATGAAAACACGGCGCGCGGAGATGAAGCCGGTACGGCCGGTCCGATCCGTCCGAAACGATGAAATAGCCGAGCTCGCCGTTCCCGCCTTCGACCGAAAAATAAACTTCGCCTTTCGGCGGCCGGAGGCCGTGACCGCTCATGAAGAATTTAAAATGGGAGATCAGCCCTTCGATGGTCGTATAGGTTTCGTCCTTCGGCGGGATAAGGGCCCTCCGGTCGGTCGTCATGATATCCCGGTATCGGGATTTCTCCGATCCTTCGAGGTTCGGGGAAAGACGGACCGCCGCGGCCGGTTTCCGCGTCCGGGACGAAGAAATCGCTTCGGACGGCTCGATCACCGGGCCGTCCGGTCCCGGCGCGGATTCCGGGATGCGGGCGACGCACTGCTCGATGAGGCGCAGGCTCTGCTCCATTTCCCGCATCCGGACCGAGTATCGGTCATAATTGTCGCCGCGCTCTCCGACCGGGATGTCGAACGCCATCCGGTCGTAGACGAGATAAGGCCGGGCTTTCCGGACGTCATAGCCGACGCCCGTGGAGCGGAGGCAGGGCCCGGTCCAGCCGTAATTGACCGCGTCGTCGGCGCTGATCACGGCGATATCGCGCGTCCGGTCGAGGAAGATTTTGTTGTTATCAAGGAGGCCGTGGACGTCCTTGAGGACGCGACGCGTTTCACGGACGGCGGCCTCGGTCATCGTCTTGAAATCGGGGGCCAGGTCGGCCCGGACGCCGCCGATCCGGATATAAGAGGTCGTCATCCTCGCCCCGGTCGTCGCTTCGATGACGTCCCAGAGGTACTCGCGGGCTTTCATGTTATAAAGGAAAACGGTGAAGGCCCCGCATTCCATGGCCATGGCCGCAATGCACGTCAGATGGTCCGAGACCCGGGACAACTCGCTCATGAGGACGCGGATATATTGAGCCCGCTCGGGAACGTCGAGGCCGAGCAGTCTTTCCATGGCCAACGCGTAGCCGACATTGTTGATAAGCGGCGAGACATAATTGAGGCGGTCGGTGTAAGGCAGGAGGTTGAAATACGTCCGGTTCTCGCAGGTCTTCTCGAACCCGCGATGAAGATATCCGACCTCAGCTTCGGCGTTGACGATCCGTTCGCCGTCGAGCTCGAGCATGATCCGGATCGTGCCGTGCATCGCCGGGTGGGACGGCCCCATATTGATCAAGAGGCTGTCGGCGAGGGCGGTCCGTTCGAGGCGCGTCGTCATGTTACGTCCTCAGCGCGAGGCGGGGCTGTCGCTTCCGCAGCGGATAATCCTTGCGCAGCGGATGGCCCTCGAAGCCGTCATAGGTCAAGAGACGACGAAGGTCGGGGTGTCCGTCGAATCGCACGCCGAACATATCGAAAACTTCGCGTTCGAGCCAGTCCGCGTTTTTCCAGAGCGGCGTCAACGACGCGACGGACGGGGCGTCCGCGGGCAGGGCGCAGGTCAACTTGATCCGGCGATTCGCGGCGATGGACAGAAGATGGTAGACGAGCTCGAAACGTTCGGTCCGCTCCGGATAATCCACGCACGTCAGGTCGAGGAGCATGGAAAACCCGAAGGGTTCATTTTTCAACCAGGCCGCGAGGTCGCCCAGCGCATCGCGGGAGACGACAAGCGCCGCATCGCGGCCTTCGGCCGAAGCCTTCAAGATCCGGCCGGGAAACCGGGCCGCGATCATGTCGAGGAGCGCGGATGTTTCCATCGCCAATCCTGGTCTTGATGCTGGATTTTGTCCTGGAGCCTGAGCAGCCCGTCCAGGACCATTTCCGGGCGCGGCGGACAGCCGGGAATAAAGATGTCCACGGGAATGATCTGGTCGATCCCCTGCACGACCGCGTAATTGTCGTAGATCCCGCCGCTGACGGCGCAGGCGCCGAACGCCATGACATATTTCGGCTCGGTCATCTGGTCATAGACCGTCTTGAGGACGGGCGCCAGTTTTTGGGTGATCGTGCCCACGACGAGGAGCAGGTCGGACTGCCGCGGCGAGAAACGCGTCCAGCCCGCGCCGAAGCGGTCCAGATCGAAGTGGGCGCAGGCGGTGGACATGTACTCCATGCCGCAGCAGGCCGTGACATAAGGATAGTGAAAAAGCGAAAATTTCCGCCCCCAACCGAGTATCGCGTTCAGCCGCGTCGTCAAGAACTGAGCTGGCATGGCTTTCACTCCCAGGTCAGAGCTCCTTTCTTCCAGGCGTAAGCGAAAGCGGCCACGAGCACGCCGGCATAAACCAGCATGAGGACGAACGCATCACCTCGCATTTCTCGAAAGACCAGCGCCCAGGGGAAGAAGAAGACGACCTCGATATCGAAGAGAAGAAAGATCAGGGCGACCAGATAAAATTTCACCGGGAACGGGCCGATGTCGTCCTGGAGGGGCGGGCTGCCGCATTCGAACGGCCGCTCCTTGACGGGATTCGTTTTCCGCGGGCCGAGGAGGGCGTTCATCGATATCAGGACGGCTCCCAGCAGCCCGAACAGGATGAAAACGACCACTAACTCCATGGCGTCCTTCTCACGTCGGAGAAATATAATATAAATAAGCGGGTCTTTTCAAGAATTCAGACCATGGATAGCCTCGCCGTGGACTTTGAGGGCCGCCTCCATCACCGCCTCGCTGAGCGTCGGGTGGATATGGACGGCCGACGCGACATCGCGGATGGTGAGACCTTTATGCATGGCCAGGGTCAGCTCGGCAATCAGGTCGCTGGCGTTCGGCCCGAGAATGTGGGCGCCGAGAATGCGGTCGTCCGGCCCGGCGACGATCTTGACCTGGCCTTCGGGACTGTCCATGGTCAACGCCCGGCCGTTGGCTTGGAAGGAAAAGACGCCGACCCGGACGGCATCCGAGCGCTGGCGGGCCTCCTCTTCGGTCCATCCGACCGAGGCGAATTCCGGGTCGGTGAACACGGCCATCGGAAGAACGCGGTGGTCGACGATTTCGTGTCCGCCCGCGGCGTTAGCCGCCGCGGTCAGCCCTTCATGGGACGCCTTATGGGCGAGAAGCTTGCCGCCGATGAGGTCGCCGATCGCGTAGATATGAGGGACGTTGGTTTCGAGCCTGTCGTTGACGTCGACGCAACCGTAGGAATTGACCTCGACGAACGGCGGGCCCTCGAACATCGTCTCGGAGTTCGCCCTCCGGCCGGCAGCTAAAAGAACGACGTCCGCGTCGTATACGAACGGATTCCGGTCCTTCAAGCTTATCCCCGTCAAACGGACCCGGCCGTCCTCGCGAACGCATCGTTCGATCTTCATCTCGGTCAGGACCGTCAGGCCCTGCATCCGGAGAACGCGTTCGAGTCGAACGCCCATCTCCCGGTCGCAGCCGGGCAACACCGACGGCAGGATCTCGAGAACCCGGACCTCCGTCCCCAAACGGCTGTAGATCGTCCCGATTTCGATCCCGATCGCCCCGGCGCCGACGACCAGCATTTTTTTCGGGACGGCGGTCCATTCGAGCGCCTCAGTGCTCGTGACGACCCCCGTCCGGTCGATCTTCAGGAACGGCAGCTCCGAAGCCCGGCTCCCCGTCGCCAGGATCATCCGGTCCGCCTCATAGACTTTTTCTCCGTCCGGAGTTTGGACGACGATCTGACGTTCGTTCCGCAGGCGGGCCGCGGCTTTCACGACGTCGACGCCATTCCTCTGGAGGAGGAACTCGGTGCCTTTGACGAGCCGCTGGACGACCCTTCTCTTGTCCTCCTGGACTTTGGGCCAGTCGAGCGTGAACGCTCCGCTCCGGCCGTCGAGCGTTTTGCTCATCCTGACCTCTTTGATGAGTTTCGTCTGATGGAGCAGATGTTTCGTCGGAATGCAGCCGTAGTTCATGCAGGTCCCGCCGATAGCGTCGTTTTCGAACAGAACGACGCGCTTTTTAAGCTGCGCGGCCCGGATCGCCGCGACATATCCGCCCGGACCTCCGCCGATGACGGCAATATCTTTCTTAACGATCATCGTGATCCTCCATGGGTCGGACGCATTTTAACATATTCCCCCCACCCAGGCGCCCCAAAGTTGACTTTGACCGCGTTTGCGGGGACAATACAACGACCCGTTCGCGGGCACATCAGACCGAGGTTCGAACATGTTATCGTTCCCCGAAAAAGCCCTCTTTGTCGCCCTCATTCTCGCAACGGCCGCCCTCTTCCTAGTCCCTCTCCACCGCCGCTACAGGATCGTTCGGGCCGGCCGCCCCGAGAACCGCTTCGACCGCATGGCGGGGCGCGTCCTCCATGCCCTGAGCAAGATCCTCTTCCAGCGCTGCACGCTGAAGAACGAGCGGATTTTCACCGGCGTCATGCACATGTTCATTTTTTACGGCGCGCTCACGTTCGATACGATGACGATCAACCACACCCTGGAAGGCTTCCTCCCGGGCTTTTTCCTCTTCGGAACGTCGAATGTCGGCCTGCTCTTCTCGTTTCTCGTCGACGTCTTCGCCATCCTTGTTCTCGCCGGCGTTCTGTATTTCATCGTCCGGCGCTTTATTCTCCGGCCTGACGCCTACACAACGACGCCGCTGGATTCGGCCGTGATCTATTCGGCGCTGATCCTGGTGACGTTGAGCTATCTGTATTTCGAAGCGTTTTCCATCGCCCATCATCCGGGATCGGAGCGTTGGTCCTTTCTCGGCGTTTGGCTGGCCCGCGCGGTCGGCGCCTCGGGCTTGAGCGCGGCCGCGGTCGCGACGCATGTTAGAACCGCGTGGTGGTTGCACGTCCTTTTCGTCTATGCCTTCATCGCGTATGTCCCGCATTCCAAATACCTCCACATGATCACCGGGTCGCTCAACGTCGTCTTTCGCGCCCCCGGCGTAGGTCGGGAGGTCCGGACGCTCGACCTTGAGCATTCGGACGTGTTCGGCATTGAAAAGGCCCTCGACTTCACATGGAAAGACAACCTCGACGCGTTCGCCTGCATGGAATGCGGCCGCTGCCAGGACGCCTGCCCCGCGTTCCAGAGCGGAAAACCGCTCTCTCCGAAAATGATCCTCTTCAACACCGAGCGCCATCTCGTGGAGCGCCGCAAGGCGCTTTACGTCCGTCAGCGCGACGACCTCCCGGCGCTCGTCCCCGCCGTCCACAAAGAAGACGAAATTTGGACGTGCACGACCTGCGGCGCCTGTATGCATGTTTGCCCCGTTGAGATCGAGCACATCCAGAAGATCGTCGGGATGCGCCAAAGCCAAGTCCTCATGAAAAGCAAATTCCCCGCCGAGCTCAACGCGTTCTTCCGCAATGTCGAGACGAACGCCAACCCCTGGGGCATCGGCTTCGCGAAAAGGGCGGACTGGGCCGAAGGACTGGACGTGAAGCTTGCCGCCGACCATCCCGGCGCCGAATACCTGTTTTGGGTCGGATGCGCGGGATCATTCGACGATGAGGGGAAAAAAATCGCCCGGGCCGTCGTCGAATTGCTCCGCAAGGCCGGCATCGATTTCGCGATCCTGGGCTCCGAGGAAAAATGTTGCGGCGATTCCCCCCGCCGGCTCGGAAACGAATACGTGTTCCAGACGCTGGCCGCGGAGACGGTCGAGACGTTCGCCCGATATAACGTCAAGAAAATCCTGACCATCTGCCCCCACGGATACAACGCGTTCAAGAACGAGTATCCGAAGGCCCTCAACGTCCTCACGGCCGTCAGCGGGGAGGCCAAGGCCCATTTCGCGACGGTCGAAGTCCGCCATCACTCGGAATTCCTCCTCGACCTCATCCGCGCCGGTCGGCTGAAGGTCGAAAAAAACGGCGCGGTCCCGCTCGCCTATCATGACCCCTGCTACCTAGGTCGCCATAACGGAATCCTAGACGAGCCGCGCGAACTTCTCGCGCGCGTGACGTCGGGCCGGCCTCTCGAGCTGGGAAACAACCGCGAACACAGCTTCTGCTGCGGCGCCGGCGGCGGGCTCATGTGGACTGAGGAAAAACTGGGGACGCGGATCAATCATCTCCGCGCGGACGAGGTTGTTCGCTCGGGGGCCGCAGCCGTGGCGACATCCTGTCCGTTCTGTCAGACGATGCTGCGCGACGCGCTCAAGGACAAGGGACGGGAGGCTATCGCGGTCCGGGATATCGCGCTCTGGCTCGCGGACGCGACCTAAGCGAGGATCTCGCGAAAAGCTTCGACCGCCCGGTCCACGTCCTCGTCGTTCACGTCCTTGTGGGTGACGAAGCGGATGCCTCCGAAGGTCGCCATCGCCCATATCCCGCGGTTTTTGAGTTCCTCTAAGAAGCGCGGGATCGTATGCCGCGGATGGGAAAACCCGAAGATCACGATGTTCGTCTCGATTTTGGCCGGGTCGATCGATATCCCCGGCAGGCGGGCGATCGTTCGGGCCAGCGTCTTGGCCCGAGCATGGTCCTCCCTCAGGCGAGCGGGCATTTCGGTGAGGGCGATGAGGCCGGCTGCGGCGAGGACGCCGACTTGCCGCATCCCCCCGCCCAGCGCTTTCCGGACCCTTCGCCCGTAGTCGATGAAATCCTTGGGCCCGACGAGCATCGAGCCGACGGGCGCCGATAATCCCTTGGAGAGGCAGAACATGACCGAATCACAAAGCCCGGCATACTCGAGAACGGGAACGCCGGAGGCCGTGCTGGCATTGAAAATGCGCGCGCCGTCCATGTGGACCCGGAGAGCGTAGCGATCGGCGATCGCGCGGATGGCCCTGATATTCTCCAGGGGGAGGACGGCCCCGCTGTGGTTGTTATGCGTGTTTTCGACGCAGATCAGCGTCGTTTTGGGCGTATGGACGTTCGGGATCTTAATATGGGCTTCGACGACGGCCGGGTCCATCGCCCCGCGCTCCGACGGCAGCGGCCGCGGAGTGACGCGGGAGATGAACGTCAGATGCGTCGATTCCAGGTTATAAATATGGGAGCGCGCCTCGACGATGACTTCCTGGAGTTCCTGTGTCCAGCTCTTGACCGCGATGGAATTCCCCATCGTCCCGGACGGGCAAAAGAGCCCGGCCTCTTTCCCCATCGTCGCCGCGGCCAGCGCCTCGAGCTTATGGACGGTGGGGTCGTCGCCCAAGACATCATCGCCGACTTCGGCCTCGGCCATGGCCTGCCGCATCTTCGGGGTCGGACGCGTGACGGTATCGCTCCGGAAATCTGAAATTCTGTTCATGGGTCGTTCTCCCATAGGATGATCGGGCTCATTATATCCGAATCGGGAATCCTTGGGAATGCTTGGCCCGGCAACCTTTCGCTTGTTTGAGCGGTTTGAAATATGGTATAGAAATATCTGGACGCAAGGGAATGCCGTCGTATGGCGAAGAAACGACCGATTGACTATACGAACCACCTCCTGGTCTACCTCGTCCTCTTTTTCGTCGCCGCCAACGTTTCCTCCCAGATCATCTTCCGCGGCGAACTCGTCACGGTGCCCGACTTGACGGGTAAGACGTTCGAGGAAGCCCGGGCCGAGCTCGCGCTCAAAAAAACCTCGCTGGCCATCGTCGGGTCTCGGCTCGACGGCCGCTATGAGCAGGGCCGGGTCCTTTCTCAGGAACCGGGCCCGTCGTCGCGCATCAAGACCAATCGGACGGTCAATATCATCATCAGCGCCGGCACGGAGCGCGTCGCCGTTCCTAAGCTCGAAGGACGGAGCCTCGAGTGGGCCACCCAGGAGTTTCGAAACGCCGGCCTCCGCAAAGGCCGGGTCTCTCAGGTCCATACCTCTCGCTATCCCGCGGGCCGGATCATCGCCCAGCAGCCGCCTGCCGGCGATAGCGTCGGACGCGGCGCCCCGGTCGACATTCTTGTCAGCGAAGGCGCCTGGGAGCCGAAATACATCATGCCCGACCTCGTCGAAATGAACGAGAAAACGGTCGTGCGCCGTTTGGACGAGCTCGAGTTCCAAGTCACCGAAATTCACTATTCGTACTATCCGGGGCTCGGGCCGGGGATTATCCTCAAGCAGACTCCCATGCCGGGGTCACGTCTTCAAAAACGGAGCCAGATCACCCTGGAGGTCAGCAAATAATCCGATGATCCACATCGCCCCTTCCCTGCTCTCGGCCGATTTCGCAAACCTCGAAAAAGCCGTCCGGACGGTCGAGGCCGCCGGGGCCGACCTTATCCACGTCGATATCATGGACGGCCATTATGTGCCCAATCTGACCTTCGGACCTCGGCTCGTCCAGGTTTTAAAGACCATCACGGCCTTGCCGCTCGACACCCATCTCATGGTCGACCGGCCGCAGGACGTGATCCCGTGGTTTCTCGAAGCCGGCGCGGATTGGATCTCGATCCATGCCGAGGCGTCCCTCCATCTCCACCGCGACATCTCCATGATCAAATCGGCCGGCCGGAAAGCCGGAGTCGCGCTGAACCCGGCCACTCCGATCGACGTCCTGAGCGAGATCGGGGCCGGCTTGGATTTCGTCCTGTTGATGTGCGTCAATCCCGGCCGCGGCAGCCAGCCGTTCATCCCGTCGTCCCGAGAGAAAATCCGGGCTTTGCGGACATGGCTCCACGGCCGCGGTCTGGCGACCCTCGTCGAGATCGACGGCGGCGTCAATCTCGACAATACGGACCGCCTTGTCCGCGACGGAGCGCAGGTCCTCGTCGCGGGCCATGCCGTATTCGGTTCTCGCGACCCCGGCGAGGCCGTGCGCCGGATGAAGGACATCGCGCGACGGGCGGAGACGGTATGACCATCCTCGTCACGGGCGCGGCCGGGTTCATCGGCTCGGCTCTGTGCCGCCGCCTTCTCGAGGACGGATTGACGGTGGTCGGTCTGGACAATTTTGCGGATTACTACCCGCGTTGGATGAAGGAACGGAATATCGCGTCCCTGCGGGGGACGCGCCGTTTCACTCTCATGGAAGCCGACCTCGCCGCGGTCGACCTCCGTCCCGTTCTGAAAAAATCCGAGGCCGTGTTCCATCTCGCGGCCCAGGCCGGCGTCCGTTCGAGTTGGGGCGCCCAGTTCGCCGTTTACGTCAGGAACAACATCGAAGCCACCCAACGCCTTCTCGAAGCCGCCAAAGAGGCGCGGTCGTTGGGCAAGATCATCTTCGCATCGTCGTCGTCGGTCTACGGTTTGACCCGCGACCTCCCGATGGCGGAGTCGAGTGTGCCGCGTCCGATTTCTCCTTATGGCGTCACCAAGCTCGCGGCCGAGCAATTGTGCGCCCTGTACCACGCGAATTTCGGACTTCCAACGGTCTCTCTCCGGTTCTTCACCGTCTACGGCCCCGGGCAACGGCCGGACATGGCCTTTCACAAATTTTTCAAAGCCATCCTCGCCGGGCAGAGCCTTCCCGTCTATGGAAACGGCCGGCAGACGCGCGATTTCACGTACGTGGACGACATCGTCGACGCGTGTCTGGCCGCGCTCCGCCGAGGGAAGGCGGGCGGCGTCTATAACATCGGCGGCGGCCATCGCGAAACGCTGAACCGCCTTATTTCCCTTTTCAAGCGCGTCTGCGGCCGTCCGGTCCGGGTCGCACGAGAAGGAAACCAAAAAGGCGACGTCCCTCATACGTTCGCTGATATCGACCTTGCCCGCCGGGAGCTCAATTTCGGGCCCAAAATGGCGCTCGAAGAAGGCTTGCGCCGGGAGTGGGAATGGGTCCGGGACCTCTACGAGGAACCGGCAGCTCCCCTCCGTGACAAAGGATGACCAGCATGAAAAGGATGACCGCCTTGTTTCTGACCGCGCTCGCCGTGTTCGCCGCGGCCTCATGCTCCGGAACGAAGACTCCTCAAATCGCGGCCGAGATCGCGTCCTCGGACGAGGCGCTATTCCGGGAAGGCGAAAAATACGTCAAAAAAGACAGGGAAAAAGCCCGTCTCTATTACCGGCAGGTCATCGATTCTTTTCCCAAGGGCTTCTATGCCCAACGGGCCAAGCTTGCCATCGCGGACAGCTACTACGACGAGGGTGACGAAGGCAATATGCTCCTCGCCGCGTCCGAATACCGCGAGTTCGTCTCGCTCTACCCCACCAGCCCGTCCGCGCCCTATGCTCAATATCGGATCGCCATGACGTTCTATGAAAAGACGGCCAAACCCGGCCGCGAGCAGACGAAGACGGTCCAGGCCATCGCCGAATTCAAGAAAGTCCTGGCGCTATTTCCCTTGAGCGACGAAGCCAAACAGGCGCGGGACAAGATCAAGGAATGCGAAGACCTCTATGCCGAACATCTTTTTTCGATCGCCGAGTTTTACTATAAAACCACGGCCTACGGGGCGGCGGTCAGCCGCCTCAACGAGATTCTCACGAACTACCCGTTCTACACGGGCCTCGACAAGGTCTTCTTCTATTTGGGGGCCGCCTACGATAAAGGCGGGTTGCCCGAAAAATCCATTCCCTACTATACGAAGGTGGTCACCGATTATCCGAAAAGCAAGCTCGCTTCGAAGGCCCAGGAACGATTGAAAATCCTGAAATCCCTTCCTCCACCCAATGAAAAAAAGTAAGGAGGCTCTCCGATGACCGTCCAGCGCCTGCGCCGGTTATTTTTGGGTGCGGTGCTTTGTGCCGCCGTGGGCTCGGTCGCTCTTTTCGGACAGGATTCGGCTCCCGCGGTGCAGTTCAAGCCGGGCCTTGGCGTCGAATATTTCTCGCGGACGTTGGCTTGGGACAACGACCTCTATACTTCGAAGCTTCGGACGACCCTCGCTTATGTCCGGGGCGAGATCGGCGTCAGCAACGAAATTTCTCTGGGCCTGCTCGCGGGATACGGTCTCTCGGACTTCAACGGCCTGGTCTTTCGCGGCCTGCCGTTCTCGGTCGATTACGAGGCCGGGTCGATCGGAAGTTTCCTCGTCGGCGCGGACCTCGACGCGGCGTTCATTCCCGTCGGAGACTTCCGGATCGGGGCAACGGGGCAATTCCTCTATGTGTTCAACCATGCCAAGGATTTCGACCTCCCCTCCCTGAACCAGACGGGAACGGTGAATGCCAAAGCCTCCTGGCATCGGATCATAGCCGGTCCGCTGGTTCGCTATCTAGGCTACGAGTCGTTCACTCCGTTTCTCGCGGTCACGTTCAACCGTCTGACGGGAACGTTCACGATGGCGGAGACTGTGCAGGACCTCAGCGGGACGGAGGACAAACAGGTCCAGGGAAAAGGATCGGTCGGGATCTCGATCGGGACGACGTTCGAGCCCTCGGCGTTATTTCACCTGAAAGCCGAGCTCACGGCCCTTCCTTACAGTAAGACCGGCGGCGGCTTGGACGTCGATTACGGGGCTTCGGTCCGGGCCGTCATTTTATTTTAGGACGAGGAGGCCGGACGCCATGCACGCACCCCGATGGATTCTCGCAAGCGCGGCGATCGCCGTGGCCGCCGTCCTTGGGATTTCGGCCGTGAGGACGTCTCTCACGCAGCCATCGAATTATGTGCCCGGCCAGGTCCTCGTAAAGTTCAAGCCGTCGACATCGACTTGGGCCAAAGCAGCCCTGCTCTCTCTTTTTAAAACGAAAGTCCTTCAGCGGGTCTCGGCCCTTGACTTATATCTCGTCCAAACGCCCGAAGATCTCGATATCAGGGACATCAGCGGAGTGTTTGAACGAAGCCCCGACGTTCTCTACGCCCAGCCGAATCACATTTATGAGGCCCAGGTCACACCCAACGACATGTATTTCGGTTATCAGTACGCCTTGTTCAATAAAGGCCAAGAGATAAGCTACATCCCCGGCAGTCCGCAGGGCCGGCCGAGCTCCGATATCAAGGCGCCGACGGCTTGGGAAGAAACGACGGGCGATGAGAACGTCCTTATCGGCATCATCGACACGGGGGTCGACCTCACCCATCCCGACCTTAAAAATAAGGTCGTCGGCCCGGGCTGGGACTTCGTCAACGACGACGCCTCCGCCGATGACGACCAGGGGCACGGGACGATGGTCGCCGGTATCGCGGCCGCGGAAACGAACAACCTCGAAGGCATTGCCGGCGTCGCGTGGGCGGCCCGGATTTTGCCCGTCAAGGTCCTGGACGCTTCGGGGTTCGGAACCGACGTCATGGTCATCCAGGGCATTCAATACGCGATGGACCACGGGGCGAAGATCCTCCTGATCAGCTGGGGTCAGTCCGAACCGAGCCCGGCGCTCGAAGCCATGTTGAAGTCGGCCTCTGACAACGGGGTCGTCATCATCGCCGCCGCGGGCAACGGCAACACAAAAGTCGCTTATCCGGCGGCCTACGAGAAATACGTCTGCGCCGTCGCCGCGACCGACTTCAATGACCAGCGCTGCGTATTTTCCAACTACGGCTTCGAAATTGATGTCGCGGCGCCGGGCCTCCAGATTTTCACGACGTATCCCGTGTCGCTCTCCAACGGGTTTCCGCCGTATAAATCTCAGGACGGCACGTCGATGGCCGCCGCCCACGTCGCCGGCCTCAGCGCCTTGATCCGGAGTCTCAAGCCCTCGCTCACTCCGGCCCAGGTTTTGTCCATCCTCCGGTATTCCTCCGACGACGTAAACGCGTCGGTCTATCCCGGCCGGGATGAATTTCTCGGTTTCGGCCGGATCAATATGGAGAAAGCTCTCGTTCCCCTCAAAATCGTGAAATAAATCCCGCCCGTCCGATGCTTAGATTCCTCCGGATCCGCAACCTGGCGACGATCGAGGACCTCCAAATCGAATTCGAGGACGGGTTTTCGATCCTGACCGGCGAGACCGGCGCCGGAAAATCCATCATCATCGACAGCATCCGGCTCGCTTGCGGTGAAAAAGCGGACGCGGAGATGGTCCGGACGGGACGTCCCGAAGCCTCGGTCGAGGCGGTCTTCTCCGCCGCGGCGACGGCCGCCGGGCCCGACGGACTTTTCGAGGCCGGCGATCCGGAGGAGGTCATGATCCAGCGCACGGTCGCCGACGACGGCTCGGGCAAAGCCTATTGCGGGGGCGTCCTTGTTCCCGTGCGGAGGCTCAAGGATCTGACCGCGGCGCTGGTGGATATCTACGGCCAGAACGACCACGTCTTCCTGCTCAGGCTCGACAGCCATAGGGACTACGTCGACCAGTTCGCCCGAACGCTGACCCTGCGCGAGGACGTCGCCCGGACGGCGCAGAACATTCGCCGGATGCTCCGGCAACGCGACGAATGGCGGAACCGGGAACGCGAGCGCGGCCAGCGCTTGGATTTCCTCTCCTACCAAATCCGCGAAATTGAAAAAGCCGACCTCAAGCCCGACGAGGAACAGGATCTGCGGGCCCAACGCCACGTTCTCAAGAATGCGGCCAAGATCTCGGAGCTCGTCGACCAGGCCCTCGACATCTCCTACGCGGGCGAGGCTTCGATCACGGGCGCCCTGGCCAAGCTCGAGCATGCCTTGGCCGAGCTCGGGACCTTCGACCCCGCCTTCGCCGAGATGGGCGCCGCCCTGTCGCCCCTCGGGATCGTGGTCAAGGAGGTCGCGAACGGATTATCTCAATACCGCAACCGCGTCGACCTCGCGCCCGAGAAGCTCGAAGCGATCGAGGAACGCCTCAGCCTCATCGAGAGCCTCAAGCGCAAATACGGCGCCGACCTGCGCGACATCCGATTCTATCTCGAGACGATCCGCCGGGAGCGTGAGGACCTCGTCCGGGTCCAGGGGAAGCTGGCCGACGTGGCCACGGCCCTCGCCGCCGCGTTCGCGGCATACGTCCAGAAGGCGAACGCTCTCACCGAAGCTCGAACGAAGGCCGCGCGTGCCCTCGAAACGCAGATCGAAGACGAGATCGGCCTCCTGGGCATGAAGAAAGCGCGGTTCGCGATCAAGGTCGAATCCGCCCCGGCGACGTCGCCCGAGGCCGAACGGATCAAAGACACGGGATTCGACGACATCGAATTCCTCATCAGCCCCAACCCGGGCGAACAGCTTCGGCCGCTGCGCAAGGTCGCCTCGGGCGGCGAGTTGTCACGGATCATGCTGGCTCTCAAAGCCGTCGGGAAGGACCGGGCGGAAGGCAAGACCCTGATTTTCGACGAGATCGACGCCGGCATCGGCGGGAAAACCGCGGAGTTCATCGCCCGGAAATTAAGGGCGCTGGCCGCGTCGCACCAAATCCTATGCATCACGCATCTGCCGCAGATCGCGTCGTTTGCCCGCCATCATTACAGAATCGAAAAAACCGTCGCTCGCGACCGGACCTTCACGGCGGTGAAAAAACTCGAGTTCGAGGAACGCGTCGAGGAGGTCGCGCGGCTGATGGCGGGAAGCCGGGTGAGTGAAGCATCGCTCGCCAGCGCTCGCGATATGCTCCATCACAATCAGGGCGGCCGCGGCGCGTGACCGCGGGAGAGACCGAAGAGAGGAGAAACAGACATGACGCCAAAAGTTCAAAAAGCAGTTTCGCTGTTCCAGGAAGGATTCAGCTGTTCCCAAGCCGTCTTCACGGCGTTCAGCGAAGATTTCGGAATGGACCGGATGACCTCCCTCAAGATCTCGCAAGCGCTGGGCGGAGGCATGGCCCACCTGGGGGAAGCGTGCGGCGCCGTAACCGGGGCGTTCCTCTTGGTCGGCCTCAAATACGGCCGGACAAAAGCCGACGACCTCGAGGCCCGCGATAAGACCTATGCCGTAATGCGGCAGTTCGCCGAAAAATTCAAAGCCCTCCACGGCGCGCTTCCGTGCCGCTGTTTGCTCGGCCTCGACCTGGGAACGGAAGAGGGCCTCCGGCTGGCCCGAGAAAAAAACCTCTTTCAGACGCTTTGCGCTAAATACGTCGAGCATGCCGCCGAAATCGTGGAGGACCTCCTATAGATACCTGCCTCGGGGGCGGCCCCCTGGAGGACCCCGGACAACGACGATGAGCGGATTGGCAGGCCTGCCCTTCTTCGTCCGGACGTTCGGCTGTCAGATGAACGAAAATGACTCCGAACGGATCGCCGGCCTCCTCGTCGCCGCGGGCGCGCGCCCGGTCGAAAAGCTTGAGGAGAGCCGTCTTGTCGTCGTCAACACGTGTGCCGTGCGGGGGAAATCCGAGGAGAAGCTGTTCTCCTACCTTGGCCGGCTTAAATCCTGGAAGAATAAAAGCGGAGCGGTCCTCGCCGTCGCCGGCTGCGTCGCTCAGCTCCAAAAAGACAAGGTCCTGGAGCGGAATCCGGCCGTGGACCTCGTCGTCGGTCCCGACAACTATGACCTTCTGCCGGAGATGATCACCCGGCTGGATCCCGGGCGGCGCGTCCGGACGACGCTCACGCGTCGCTGGTCGGAGGACCGCCGCGGGCCTGTCCTGCGACAAAGTCCGGTCAGCGCCTTCGTCACCATCATGGAAGGATGTGACAATTTTTGCGCCTATTGCGTCGTTCCGTACACGCGCGGCCGGGAAAAATCCAGGCCTCTGGCGGCGATCCTCGGCGAAGTGCGCGACCTCGCCGAAGCCGGATACAAAGAGGTTCAATTCCTGGGACAGAACGTCAATTCCTATGAAGACCCGGACTCCGGGGCGCCGTTTCCGGCCCTCCTCGAGGCCGCGGATGCCGTCGACGGGATCGCCTGGATCCGGTTCATCACATCCCATCCCAAGGACCTTTCCCCCGCGATCGCCGAAACGATGGCTCGTTCTAAGCATGTCTGCCGCGCCCTGCACCTTCCTTTGCAATCTGGCTCGACGGCCGTCCTCGAACGCATGAATCGCGGTTATTCGCGGGAGGACTATTTTGAAAAAATCCGGTTTTTGCGCGAGGCCATGCCCGGGATCGACCTGAGCACCGATATCATCGTCGGTTTTCCGGGCGAAACGGACGCCGATTTCGAAGACACCTTGACGGCGCTCGCGGCGGTCCGGTTTACGAATATTTTTTCGTTCCGCTACTCGCCGCGCCCGCGGACGGCGGCCGCCCGCTTTGACGACGACATCCCGATGGACATCAAGCGCCGCCGTCTCGTCGAGGTCCAGGAGCTCCAGAGGCACATCCAGACCGAAATCCACGGGAGCCTGGTCGGCCGGACGATCGACGTCCTCTGTCAGGGACGGAGCAAGAAGGACGAGAGTGTTTTCTCGGGGCGCGGCGAAGGCCATCAGGTCGTGAATTTCCGGTCTCCGACGGACGTCCTCGGCCGATTCGTCCGCGTCCGCGTCACGGGGTTCGGCCCTTACAGTCTCCGCGGCGAAGCCGTCTAATTGAACTTCTCCCGTCTTTCCGATATAATCCCCCTCCTCTCTGTGAGACGCAACCAGAGGCCGGAGCATGAAGATCAACGTCTGGAATACTATTTTGCAGCTGAGCAAGGAACGAGGCGTCGACCCCTCGGTCATCATCAGCGCCATCGAGGAATCCTTGAAGGTTGCGGCCTCGAAACACTACGTTCATAACGAAGACGTCCGCGTTTATTTCAAACCCGAAAAGGGCGAACTTCGGGTCTATTCCGTCAAGACCGTGGTCGAACGCCCGGCCCACCCCTCGCGCGAAATTTCACTCGACGAGGCGCGCCTCCTCGATCCCGGCGCCGCCCTCGGCTCCCCGGTCGAAATCGACCTTCCCGCCGACACCTTGGGCCGGATCGCGGCCCAAGCCGCCAAGCAGGTGATCGTTCAGAAGGTCCGCGACGCCGAGCAAGAAAAGATTTACGGAGAGTTCGCCCCCCGCATTGGCGAAATCGTGACCGGGGTCTATCGCCGCGCCGAGGGCGACGCGATCGTCCTCGAGGTCAACACGACCGACGTCCTTTTGCCTTTGCGCGAAAAACTCATGCAGGACGACTTCCGCCGGGGCGACCCGGTCCGGGCGGTCATCGTCCAGGTCAGGCGGGGCCAAAAAGGCCAGGAACCGCAGGTCATTGTCTCCCGGACGAGCCCGAAGTTCCTGGAAAAACTGCTCGAGCTCGAGATTCCGGAGATCGCCAACGGAACGATCGAGATCAAGGACATCGTCCGGCAGCCGGGAGATCGGGCCAAGGTCGCCGTCGCGACGACCGAACGCGACGTCGATCCCGTGGGGGCCTGCATCGGCGTTAAGGGCAGCCGTATCCTCGCGATCAGCAAGGAACTGGCGGGTGAGAAGGTCGATATTATCGTCTGGTCGTCCAATCCCCTGAGCTATGCGAAGGCCGCCCTCAGCCCGGCCCGCGTCGAAAACATCCAGGTCGTCAGCAATGCCGAAAAGACGATCCAGGCCTTCGTCCCGAAGGACCAGCTTTCTTTGGCGATCGGCAAGAAGGGCATCAATGTCAAGCTGGCTTCAAAGCTGGTCGGCTGGAAAATCGCCATCCAATAAAGACGGAGAAATCCCCATGCCAGATAAACCACGACCCGTGACCGAGGCCAAGACGGTCAAACCCGCGAAACCGGCCAAGGACGCCCCCAAACCGCGTCTGCATATCGTCCTCCGGGAAGCTTCGACGCTCAAGGACCTCGCCGATAAAATGAAACTCCGGCCGAAGGACCTGCTCGAAAAGCTCAAAGCCAAAGGACACGTCCTGAACGCGGGCGACATCATCGACGAGTCGCTGGCCGCCCGGATCGCCAAGGACCTCGTCTTCCAGCTCGACATCATTCCCGTCGAGACCGGGATGCGCCAGGCCGCCGAAAGCCGCAAGGCCGACCTCGCGGTGCGGCCGGCCGTCGTGACGATCATGGGCCACGTCGACCACGGCAAGACGACGCTCCTCGACGCCATCCGCTCCTCGCACCTCGTCGACAAGGAGTCGGGGGGGATCACTCAGCACATCGGCGCCTACCGCGTCCTCCACAACAAACGGGCGATCACATTCATCGACACGCCCGGCCACGAAGCCTTCACCCAGCTTCGGGCGCGCGGGGCAAAGGTCACGGACATCGTTGTCCTGGTCGTCGCCGCAGACGAAGGCGTCAAGCCCCAGACCTTGGAGGCGATCAACCATGCCCGCGCCGCGGGCGTTCCGATCATCGTCGCCATCAACAAGATCGACAAG